>NZ_JBYCKQ010000029.1:0-258911 GCF_057473465.1 Acidithiobacillus sp. TH-A117 | reverse complement strand
CGGTCAATGTGAAGGGCCATCACTATGATCTGGATGCCCTGCAGCAAATGCTCGCCAGTGATGGCGATCCGGGCAAAACCCAGATCACCATCGCCGCCGACAAAGGCGTGCCTTTTCAGGATTTCATCCATGTCATGGACCGCTGCCAGAAGGCGGGCGTCAGTGATATTGGGATTGCTGCGAAAACGAAATAGCAAAGCACCAATGGAAATGAATTCGTTTGATTCTGTCACACCCCACTACGATATGGAGCTAAAATGCGCAAAACGTCTTATGTATCGCGGGCAGTATTAAGTGCAGTGATTTTTGGGAGTGGTTTTATCTTGTCCAACCAGGCAGTTGCCAGTGATGCTGACGACAACGCCATGCCTGCAGTTAATGTTGGCGAGGTAAATAGCTCTAGTTCTGCAAAAATTATCAGCAAGTATGATAAAAAAACTGCTCCCCTACATCAGACATTGACCAATAAGCAGGTCTTCAATTCAACGCAGTCTGTAGTTACGCTTACTAAAGAAAATAAGAAAATGGTTAGTCCCAATTCCGGTGTTGCGGAATTGCTGGCCACTGCACCGGGTGTGCACATTATGAGTGAAAACCCCCAGAATGGATCTGGACGATACAATATAACCATCAATGGGATGGGTATAGGCTGGTGGAGTGGTAATACTTATCGAAATCAAATCAGTGTATTGTTTGATGGCATCCCCATGAACAATCAGATTACCAATGATGGGCAGTGGAATTCCAGCCAGATACCTCTATTAACCATGATTCATGGTGTAAATATTGTTTATGGGCCAGGCAATCCCCAGACTCGATGGTATGACAGCATGGGGGGAACCATAAACTTTGTACCTTTACAGCCCAGTAAGCGACCTAATGCCAAAGTGAATCTTTCATTTGGAAGTTATGGCAGCAAAACGGCAAGCTTTTCGTTAAATACAGGGGAATTTTATGGTTGGTCAACAGTACTGGCTGGAGGATATACAGCGGCAAACTCTTTTTTCCAAGGACCCAGTACTTGGCCTCAGCATTCATGGGCAGTCTATATGAAGACTGCCCACCCTTTTTCAAATGGCTTATTTACATTGGGATTTTATTATGAAAAATCCGATGCCACCCATAGTCTCACAGTTCCTGTTACACCCATTCCAGGCTATAGCGTAAATGGCTATGGCAAACCCGGGCAATTATTGAGCCAGCAAACCAGTGGATTCTACTATGTTCCGTCTGCCGACCTTTGGTACAAAGATGACATCGTTGACTCATGGATTCTGTATTCGCAGCAACTATTTGATCTAGGCGGTGGATGGCACCTGAAGAATACCCCCTGGTACCGCCATGCCTATCGTTTACATCAGGCCTACTTCAATTACGGAGCTACTGATTATAATCCTGAAGCTGCAGAGCATTATGCACCAACCAATAACTCTTATGGAGATAGACTTGATGTGACCTTGCATTCCCATTACAACGATGTTGCCTTGGGCGGCTGGTTGTCATATCAGCAATATAATACCAACGAAGATCTTTGGAATCCGTATTTAGGCACATCTCAAAAAAATCCATACGTATATAACAACGTAGAAATAAATAGTTTCTTCAGCAATTTATTTGCCCAGGACACGATAAAACTGTTATCTGGGCATCTACGTATCACACCTGGGCTAGCCCTTGCTGGTTTCTATACCTCAATGAGTGACTTGGAGAACCCAGATACCAAAGCGCATTATCTTACGGCCACCCCTGGCGCAAAAACTAACTTTACTCGTCTAGAACCATCTGTCGGGATCAATTATAAAGTGACAAATAATGTGTCTGCGTATGCTAATTATAGCACCACTTATCAGAATGAAACCGATCTGGCCTATGGTGCTTATTTACAGAATATTAAGATTAATGCTGCCGATATCCCCATTACCAAGGCAGAAGATTATGAAATTGGTCTACGCTATCATGATAAAGCTCTAAATGCTGGAGTAAACTACTATCACGACTATCTGACGAATGTACTCAACGGAGTGTCAGGATCAATTACGCAGTTCAATGCCTCGGGTTATAACCTTGGAAATGCGGTATATCAGGGTGTAAACGCTTATTTAAAATGGAAGCCGATATGGCAGTTGTATTTATACGGTTCTGCCAATGTACAACATTCCTATTATACCAGCGATCATAACAATAGCGGTGTTTCATTTAATGGCAGAAGACTGGCAGGGATTCCACATTATTCCTTTAATGTTTCAGTCTCTTATAAAATAAGGGTGCCTGGCGGGCTGATCGAACCAACACTTACCGATCAATATTCTGGCGGACAAACCTTATATGACAACGTTTCTGGCGGCCCGACCAATCAAACCGTCGATGCATACAATCTAGTTAACTTATCGACAAGTTATAAGACAGTGGCGCTGAACCATCTGATTCCCGGAGTTAAAGAAACCTCTTTTACCTTTGGCATTTACAATCTGTTAAATAGAAAGTACCAGTCTGCCATTTATCTGGCTACTGGTGGCTACGATCCCACAGAGCAGCCCTCACTATTTGCTTATGCCGGCGCACCGCTGCAGGTATTCGGCGGAATCAATGTCAAGTTCTGAGCTAGGAAACAAAATGCGCCAGTCAATCACTCTCGTTTTTTTGGGCTCCTTATATCTCACCTTAGGGCTGGTCCCGATCCATGCCGCTACGGAACGCTGGAAAGGGCCATTGGCCCAGGCTTCCATGGCTTGCCTACAACAGAATGCGGCTGCTTTGGCAACTATCCAGCAGAGTGCTGAGAAAGGTGAATATGAGGGAGTAGTTGCTTTAGCTGCCTATTGGGTCTGCGAATCTGACTCTTTCCAAGCAAAACCCTGGCTAGAGAAGGCCAGCGGGATGGGCAGCGGTTGGGCAAGCCAAGTCCTTGCCCAGTATTTGAGTAAAGAAAGCCCCTCGGTGAATAACACTCAAAACTTACTCATTTATCTCACCCGGGCGGCTTTACAGGGCAACGCCTGGGCGGCGCGAGAACTGGGAGTGATGTACCTCAATGGCGCTGTTGGCTTAGCGGCCAACCCGGTAAAGGCGTCTTATTGGGCGCGATATGCCGAAGACGTGAAAGAAATTGTTCCTGACGTTTTCTACTTGGCTGAAAGCTATGCCAAGGGCTGGGGTGTACCCAAGAATCAAGAGAAGGCCAAAGCGTTATATGCAGAAACTTTCACGACTTTGCGACAAGCGGTAGCCCAGGGCGATCCCTATGCCGACATGTTGTTTTATCTCGCTTATAGCAAGGGCTATGGGGTCAAAAAAGACCCCAAAGAGGCCCTACACTGGGTGCAAAAGGCCGCCCAAAAAGGGTATCCAGAGGCCGTCGCAGCTTTGAAAGCTTTGTCTAATGGAGGTAAATAACATGAATCATGGAAATAATGGTTACAGCCGCCGCGATTTTCTCAAAACCCTTGCTGTGGCGGGTGCAGTAACAGCTACCTTACCTTTGTCCATTCAACGCGCCCTGGCAACACCTGCCTATTCAGCCAGTGGAAGCATTGAAGATGTTGAGCACATTGTTATTTTTATGCAGGAAAACCGCTCATTCGATCATTATTTCGGACATTTATCCGGGGTTCGGGGCTATAATGATCGCTTCCCATTGTCCATACCCGGCGGTCGAAATATCTGGGCACAACCGCGTCTAAGCGATCCCAGTGCCTTCATTTTACCTTACCATTTGAATACCTTAACGACCTCGGCGCAGGTGATCGGCGATCTGGATCATAGTTGGTATAGCACCCACGCGGCCAACGCTGGTGGTCTTTTCAATGCCTGGCCGCTGGCGAAGACAGATCGGACGATGGGTTACTATCTGCGGGAGGATATCCCCTATCACTATGCGCTGGCAGATGCTTTTACGGTTTGTGATCATTATTTTGCTTCTCTGGCAGGTCCCACCCACCCCAATCGTGCTTACCAGTGGACTGGAATGGTGGACCCCTCCGGCAAGGGAGGTGGACCGCTGATCAATAACAACGATTACATTACAGATCCGAAAAAATTCCCGCCGGTAAAGTGGCCCACTTACCCTGAGCGACTACAGAAAGCTGGTATTACCTGGCAAGTCTATCAGGAAGGTACCAATCTGAGCTTTGAAAAACCCTTCGAGGGTAATTACGGCGACAATCCGTTGCAAATGTTTCAGCAATATGTAGATGCTTCTAACGATTCACCTTTGCGCAAGCGCGGAATATCTGTACGCGGCTTACGCAGATTCCGTGAGGACGTCCTTCATGATCAGCTTCCGCA
This sequence comes from Acidithiobacillus sp. TH-A117, assembly GCF_057473465.1. NCBI lineage: Bacteria > Pseudomonadati > Pseudomonadota > Acidithiobacillia > Acidithiobacillales > Acidithiobacillaceae > Acidithiobacillus > Acidithiobacillus sp. TH-A117. The sequence goes on along the minus strand of NZ_JBYCKQ010000029.1, from coordinate 254,627 downwards.
GGTTTCCTGGATTGTGGCTCCGGCTGCGTATACAGAACACCCTTCCTATGCCCCTGCTTACGGAGCAGTCTATATTGCCCGGGTGCTGGAAGCCCTGACCGCCAATCCCAAGGTTTGGTCACGTACGGCGCTCTTCCTGAATTATGATGAAAACGACGGCATTTTCGATCATCTCATTCCTCCCCAACCTCCGACTCCAGTGCGCCCGGGTAAGAGCACGGTCAGCACGGCGGGCGAAGTGCATGATATGGTCAATCCAGGGCAGGCCCCGCTGTTTCTTCCCGATGATCTTCCTTATGGTATGGGACCAAGGGTACCGATGATCGTCATTTCTCCCTGGAGTCGGGGCGGTAAGGTTTGTTCCGAAGTTTTTGACCACACCTCTGTACTTCGCTTCGTTGAAAAACGCTTCGGAGTGTCAGAACCCAATATTACCGATTGGCGTCGTGCTGTGGCAGGTAACTTGACCTCCGCATTCGATTTTTCACGAACGGATCTGCGTAAATATTTCTTGCCCAGCACGACCAACAATTTTGCACTGGTGGAACGTTCCGTAACCGAGTTACCTCTACCTCAGGTACCCACTGCAGGGTCACAGGATAAAATCATCTCCCAAGAAGTCGGTCAACGCCCGGCTATGCCTATCGACTACCGACAAGCTTTACAAATACAAGCCGATTCGAAAGGTTACAGCATCCATTGCCAGAACCCCTCCAGCCTTGGAATTTGTTGTTGGGCATACTGGGATGGCAGCACAACACTTCCACAACGTTACACTATCGGTAAAGGGCATTCCCTGGAAGACCATATCACTTGGCCTCATGACGTTCCTGCGGCTATGACAATCCACGGACCCAATGGCTTCATCCGCAAGTTGCAAGGACAAGGTCAAAGTCATTTGATGGTGACAGAAGAATATTTGCGCAATGGCAACATCCGAATCGTTCTACATAACCTAGGCCAGGATTCTCGGCAGATTCAAATCCATGATAAGGCCTATGGCGGCGAACCCCGCAACCTGCACCTGGGCGCTAATGCGTTACAGACAATGGATTTTCCTCTTACGGCCAGTGACCAATGGTACGATCTTGAGATCAAGGACAAGTCCCACACTTGGCGTTTAGCTGGTCATGTGGAGACTGGTCACATGAGCAAAACAGACCCGGCCAATAAGCAACCCGTCCTGCAACTCTGAGTTTGGCTATTTGAGATATTCTGGAATCAATGGAAAAACAGATGAATATTAAGTTTGAAAAGCCAGCTCGAAAAGGGACAGATCATAATGAAAAGACGTGATTTTCTTAAAAATATAGGCATTGGAGTAAGTCTTACGGCATTTCTAGGAAATTCTGTTTCCCGAGCAGCCTTGCTTCCAGCAAACAATCGCTCTGGAACACTGGAAGATGTAGAACATATTATTGTATTTATGCAGGAAAACCGATCATTTGACCATTATTTTGGCCAACTCAATGGTGTACGAGGATATAACGATAGATTTCCACTGACGTTACCAAACGGCAAACCAGTCTGGTTCCAGGGGCGCATGAACGACCCGAGTAAATATATTCTTCCTTTTCATCTGAATACACAAAAAACCTCTGCGCAATTCATACAAGATCTTGATCATAGCTGGGCTTCTCAACATGGTGCCATTGCCGGTGGCCTCATGAACGCCTGGCCATTGAATAAAACTGACATGACGATGGGGTATTTCCAGCGCCAGGATATTCCCTTTCATTATGCTCTTGCTGATGCTTTCACGGTTTGTGACCATTATTTTGCATCTATTCCAGGACCCACTGAACCCAATCGTTGTATGTTATTCAGCGGCACTATAGATCCTGATGGTAAAAATGGCGGACCATTAATTGATGATGCTAATTATTGGCCTGGCAATGGTCCTAATGGCTACCATAAAACCGAGCCATTTACTTGGCCAACTTATGCAGAACGTCTACAAAATGCGGGCATATCTTGGAAGGTGTACCAAGAACAATTGCATACGATCAACCATAATCCTATGACCGGATGTTATGGTGATAATGCGCTGATGTATTTCAAGACCTTTGCAGAAGCACCGACCAATTCTGAGCTGTATCGCAGAGCGGTCACTGAAGGTGGTATCAAAACACTCAGAGATGATGTGTTGCATGATCGCTTACCACAAGTATCCTGGATTGTTACGCCAGCAGGCTATTGCGAACATCCTTCTTATCCTCCGGCATATGGTGCAATGTATATTGCACGAGTGTTGGACGCATTGACGGGTAATCCAGATGTATGGGCCAAGACTGTCCTGATTCTGGACTACGATGAGAATGATGGCTTTTTTGACCATGTGCCACCCCCACAGCCACCAACACCGGTTCGCCCGGGGAAATCAACTATCAGTACAGAAGGAATGATACACGATCGTGTCAAAGCAGATTGGCCGGTACTTTATAGTCCCGATCAATTGCCTTATGGACTTGGACCTCGCGTGCCAATGATGGCCATATCACCGTGGAGCAAAGGCGGTTATGTATGTTCCGAGGTGTTTGATCACACCTCTGTCATTCGTTTTATTGAGAAACGCTTTGGGGTGAATGAACCTAATATTGCCGCTTGGCGACGTGCTGTTTGCGGAGACCTGACTTCTGCATTTGACTTCACACGACCAGATGAACGTCAGGTTTTTTTGCCCAGCACGGCAAACTATGTAGCGACTGTTCATCATGAGTCTACTTTGCCAGCTCCTGTGGTGCCTGAGGAACAAGCTTTAGCTATTCACCCGCAAGAAAGCGCGCTGAGACGGCGGCGACCAATTAACTACAATACCAGAGTGGAACTGAAAGCAACCCGAAATGGAGTCCAGCTCAAAATACATAATTCCTCTCCAATAGGGGTAGTCTGTACCGCATATTGGGATGCCAGCTACGAGCTTCCATACCATTATACCGTTGGTAGTCATGATCATCTTGAGGATGAAATAATCATCCCCAAAGATCATAAACTGGCTTTTACATTGTACGGGCCAGATGGATATGTGCGCAAACTATCTGGCACAGGTCCAACCGGGTTAGTAATAGACGAATCACCCCAAAAAAATGGAGATATTGCACTTCATTTTCACAATCACAGCTCAAACGTTCAGGCTGTACACATTAGTGACTGTAGTTACGGTCAGGCATCAATATTCTTGAAATTGGATAGAGGTTCAAGCGCTCATATTACCTGGCCATTAGCAAAAAGTCACCATTGGTATGATCTGGAAATTAAAACTGAGACGCATACTTGGCGTCTTGCCGGACACATAGAAACAGGAGAGGTAAGTTTTTCTGATCCGGCAAATATTAAACCAGTATTAATTTAATTAAGAAGTAAGTAATTTTATCGCACCCAACCATGATCTACATGAGGAATTTATGAAGCATCTTTTTTTATCCAGAAAAGCATTAGTCATAGCTCTGTTTTCTACAGGAGTTATCGGCATAAGCGATTTATCAACAGCTTATGCCGATAACATAACAACATCTCCAGCCATCAATGTCGGTGAAGTCAATGGCCAGGCATCGGGTACTTCAGAGCAAAACAAGGGCAATAAAAAGAAAGTTGATCTTAACTCACCAGTACAAAAAGTACATATATCTCAGCGGAACATTGAAGATAACACGCTCTCGGGTGGTAGTATCGTAGAAGCCATTGCTGCTACCACTCCCGGCTTCCAGGCGCGCCGTACTGGCACTTCCAGCGGAGCAAACAGATATCAAATTCGACTGAATGGTATTCAGATTGGCTTTGATGAAACAGGCCAGGCGGAAATGAATGGTAATCAGGTGCTTATGGATGGAATACCTTTGAATAATCCATTAGCTTCCTATCATGGATTTTCTACAGCAGAACTTCCAATTTCTTCGATGTTTTCCGGTATCAATGTCGTCTATGGACCTGGCACTGCCAAACAGCACTGGTTCGATTCCATGGGGGGTACCATTGATTTTCAGACGAAATCATCGGGTGAGAAGCCAGCGGCTTTTGTGGACATCGGGGCTGGCAGCTTCAATGCTTATAATGCGAGTACGGGCATTTCCACCGGTTCAATGGATGGCTGGAAAACCTATATCGCTGGAGGTTATACGAGAACAGGACAGGCGCGTGTGAGCCCTTCCCTCACCGGCCCATCCGAGAGCTCCGCGATTTTTATCAAAACACAAAAAAAATACCAGGATGGTAAATTCACCATGGGATTTTACTTCAATCATACCGAAGAAAATCGTCCACATCTGATCCCCGTATATCCATTTGCAGGTGGATCCGTTAATGGTAATGGCGTGGAAGGCCCCGCCTTGAGTCAGGTTACCTCTGGTTTTTACTACACCCCTTCCAGCGGCCTCTGGAGAAAACATGAAAAATATATTACCTATCTGGGTTATTTAAAACTCACCACGGACTTATCCAAAAATGTTAAATTTCATAACGCGGTCTGGTATCGTGCCGGCAACCGTCTTAAAGTCCGGGTAGATAATTACCCCATGGCTCCGAAACTGAATACGGAATACTATCCTACTTCATCAGGAAATTTTGGGTATCGTGGTGATTTCACTATTGACCTCCCCTATAATAAAGTTGATGTCGGTGGTTATTACCAGCAAACCACCTATGATTCAGCATTTGCGGGATACTCATCATTTATACCAGGATTTGAATTAGGCAGTAACAACCCGCTTTATTATCGTGATGATCATGATCATTGGAGTGCAGCCAGCGCTTTTCTGCAAGATAAAATCACCCCTGTCTCATTTATTTCCATAACTCCCGGCCTTAATCTCATCAATTATCACATTTCAGTGAATAATGTGACCTCTGTTTCAGCTGAAGACTTGTATCCCGGTGATACTCTCGGAGATTTCCCCAAGGTTCCCGGTGATACCGTAAACTTTACCAAACTTGCACCCAGCGTCGCCATTAATGCGACCATTACTCCGTCGCTCCACGCCTTCGGAACATGGTCACAAAATTATCAAACGCAAATAGATAGTGCTTATGGAGAGGGTGCATCGCATCCGGTTATTGCTCCGACAAAGCCTGCAAAAATCAATTTCCTGATGGCCGGGTTAAAGTATGTGCATGGGCCATTGGAAGGTCAGGTTTCATTTGTGCACCAGAAGCTCAGTGATCTGGCAGTTCAGATTACCCAGGCAGAGTCACAAAATATTATTGTAGAACCCGCCAATGAAACCATCAATGGCGTAAACTTTCTGTTAGCTTATGGGCAACGCTTAGGTTTCAATGCGCGCTTATTGGGAAGCATATTACATGGAACAGAAAATACGGTAGATGCAGCAGGTCAGGCCGTAAATGGTGCCAGAGTCACCGGTTTGCCCACCTATAACATCAATTTCGGTTTGGGATACCGCTTGTATGCTGACCAGACATTGTGGAGTATCAGGGCGCTGGATAACTATCAGTCAGCAACCTACTTGTCCAGTGACATCACTGCTTCGCCAACGACACTACAATTGCCATTTTCTGCAGTCAATCTGGTGAATTTGTCATTATCTGCCCGTACTACCATGTTTGATCACGATATTCCCGGCCTTAAACTGATGCGCGTCTCGCTCATGTTGGATAACCTGCTGAACCGCAAATACAACGTCCAGGGATATGTTTCTGCGGGCGGCAATTACGGAGCAGGCAGCGAGGGAAGCATTCTGGCTAGTCCTGGCACTCCTAGAGCAGTATATGCCTCCATTACTGCTTCTTTTTAATCTTCCTGATTAACGTATTTTCTGGTGATCGCGTAGCCCTGCATTTCGATTCGTGATGCAGGGTTTTTATTATTTATGCAGGAGATTCCCCATGCAAGCAATCCATACCCATTTCGATAACCTCAAAATCAATTCCCGGCATCGGCGCATTGTCATGGCGGCGGGGCTGGGAATTTTTCTGGATGGTTATGACCTTTCCATCATTGCCGTGGCCCTGCTTCTGCTTAAGCCACAGTGGCATCTTGGCCCCACCCAAATGGGGCTACTGGGGGCTGCGACCCTTGCCGGAGCGGCGCTGGGTGGCCTGATTGGTGGGCGCATAGCAGATCGCTTCGGTCGCAAGGTGCTTTATCTGATTGATGTCGCCACATTTTTTATAGCGGCCATAGTTTCTGGTTTTGCCTGGGATGTCACCTCTCTGATTGTTTTGCGTTTTGTGCTTGGCATTGGCGTCGGCATGGATTATCCGCTGAGCTCCAGTTATATCGCCGAATTCATGCCCAAAATGCAACGCGGCAGTGGGCTTTCCTGGGCTTTTACGCTGTGGATGATCGGTGCAGCAGTTTCCGCCGTCGTCGGACTGCTGCTCTTACAAACCGGGCCCGATGCCTGGCGCTGGATGTTCATCAGCGGCGCTCTACCAGCGCTGGCGGTACTATGGTTACGTCGCAATCTGCCGGAAACGCCACGCTGGTACATTGCCCACAATCGGCCGGAGGATGCGATTCGCGTCCTGCGCCAGATTTCTCCAGGCGTGGATGAGGGTACTTTACGTGCGGCCATGGCGGATCAGCAAAAGGACGAACGTCCGCTGCGTGCCTGGGCCACCCTGTTTCAGGCATCCTGGCTGCGCCGGACCCTGTTGATTTTGCTTCCCTGGATGATGATGGATATCAGTGGATACGGCCTGATTATTTATCTGCCTACGCTCCTCGGCAGTTTTGGCGTTCACTCCCACACGGCGGCGCTGATATGGAACATCATTTTTGATCTGGTGGCTTTGGGAGGCATCGCCCTGCTGGCTTTGACCACCCGCAGATTAGGGCGACTCATGCCCCAGAACATCGGTTTCGCCCTGGATGTCCTGTTTCTCGGAACCCTGGGCCTGGTAGCCCTGTTTACGGCTCCGCCTCTCTGGTTACTGGCCATTGCCTTGTTCGGCTATACCTTTGCCAATAACTTCGGGCCGGGTTCAACGACCTGGTTTTTGCCGGTGGAATTATTTCCGACGGATTTGCGGGCGTCCGCCCACGGCCTGGCGACGGCCTGTTCGCGGGTGGCCGCTGCCACTTCGGTTTTCCTGCTGCCTTCGGTACATGCGGCGGTTGGCGATGGCTGGTTGATGCTGATTCTTGCCGCGACCGCACTGCTGGGACTGATGGTCACCTTGCTGTTAGGAAAAAATATGGAACCGGGCAACCGCAGCCTGGAAGAAATCAGTACAAGCAAAGAAGAACTAGCCCTGCAATCGGCTGCTTGATCAAACGGCGCTCCAGACCAGGGCCAAGGCGCGGCAACCATGGAGTTAACGAAAGCCCCGACCCGCAACTTAATCTTACGTCACCGCAGCGCTGGAGCAAGATGCGAAGAAGCCTACGGTGTTTGATCAGGCTGTTCCTTCCTGATAAGATATAGTTGTCTATATGACTTACGGGACAGCATGGATAACAAACCCAAGCAGGAACAAGCCTCCCGCCCCCAGCGCGCCCTCTGGATAAGCGAACTCGCCCAATCCAGCCTGAAAACGCTGCAGGCCATGGCGGCTACCGTAACTCCATGGCCTGACTATCAGCTCCTCGAAGGCCCGGAAATCGGCACCATCCTGATTCATGGTCCTATTGCCGGTAGCGGCGGCACATTTCCGGTGGGCGATTGCAGCGTCACCCGTTGCCGGGTCCAGGACAGCCACGGTCATGTGGGGGTTTCCTGGATATTGGGGCAGCAACCCGAAATTGCCCTCTGGGCGGCCCGCTGGGATGCCTTGTTGCAGGATCCGAACCATTACGCCACATACTGGGAAAACATCAACCAGTTGCGTCAGGAGCGTATACAACGGGAACAGGACACTGCGACCGCCATGCAGAAAACCCAGGTCCGTTTTTTCAGCATGGAAAACATGCGCACATGAATCCAGAACAGCAACAGCAGGTTTTCCGAACCTTACTCACTGCCATGTCTGCACCGGGCGAAATCGCGACCATTCCTGCTCATTCAGCCCCCGCACCCCTGTCCCCTGCTTGTGCCGCCATTTGTCAGACGCTAATGGATGCGGGCAGCCCTGTTGCCCTCGTAGGCATGTGCGCTGCGGTATCGCCCTGGCTGGCTACCCACTGCCATGCCCCCATGGTTTCCATGGATGCGGCGCATTTTGTGCTGGGCACAGAAAAACACTGGGACTGGGAATCCACCCCGGTGCCTATGGGCAGCGAAGAAGAACCCGAGCAAGGCGCAACCCTCATCCTTGAACTGGACAGTCTGGACGCTGCTAAGCCCCTGCAACTCACGGGGCCGGGCATCGTCAGCACCCGCAGCATCGCCCCCGATCTGGGCGCAGGGTTCCTCCCTTTCTGGCAGAAACAGCAGTCCCTGTATCCCCGGGGCGTGGACCTGATATTGTGCTGCCGGGAACAATGCCTTTGTCTGCCCCGATCCGTCAGCATTTGCCGCTTAGAGGAGGCATAATCCATGTCTTATGTGGCCGTAAAAGGCGGTGCCCGGGCCATTGGCGCTGCGCATCAACTTATCGCAGAGACGCTTTATCCCAAAAATAACGCTTCCGATACGCCCGTAGATCAGCTTCCACTGCAACTGGACCAGCAATTGCGTCTGGGCATTGATCGCATCATGGCGGAAGCCTCTCTCTATGATCGCGACATTGCCGCCCGGGCATTGTTACAGGCTCAGGGGGATAGTATCGAAGCGGTGTTCATCGTCCGCGCATACCGGGCCACCCTCAGCCGTTTTCTCGATGCCGAGCCCCTCAAGCTGTCGGAGAGCCAGCCCCAACGCCATATTTCTGCCGCCTTCAAAGATGTTCCCGGCGGCCAGCAGTTAGGGGCTACTTATGATTACTCCCATCGCCTGCTCGGCTATTTCCAGCATCTGCCCGCGCCGCAAAGCGCTGCCGAGCCATTCGTCAAGTCCGAAGATGATGCAGCAGAAACCAGGCATTCCGGGGTCATGCAACTCCTTGAACAGGAAGGTTTCATCGAAACCAGCACCGCCGCACCGACAGAAGAAAACCGCGACATCACCCAGACTCCTCCCGGCTTTCCCGCCAGCCGTGCGCAGCGCCTGCAAACCCTGGCGCGTGCCGACGAAGGCTTTCTGCTGGGCATGGCCTATTCCACCCAACGCGGTTACGGGCAGAATCATCCCTTTATTGCTGAACTTCGTCAGGGTAGCGTGAATGTGGAAATCACCCCTCCGGAACTCGGTTTCACTATCTGCATTGGCCAAATAAGCATGACCGAATGCCTGATGATCAATCAGTTCCACGGCGACACACCGGAACAAGCCACCTTTACCCGGGGCTACGGACTGGTCTTCGGACATAATGAACGCAAGGCCATTGCCATGGCGCTGCTGGATCGGGCCTTGCGCGCCCCGGAATTAGGAGAAAAAGTCCAAGCACCGGCCCAGGATGAAGAATTTGTGCTCAGTCATTGTGACAATGTCGAAGCCACCGGTTTTGTGGAGCATCTCAAGCTTCCTCATCATGTGGATTTTCAGAGTGAAATAGCCACCCTGCGGGCGCTGCGCGCGCATCCGAAAAATACCCCGACGGAGCATTCCGATGGACTATAATTTTGCCTACCTCGATGAACAGAGCAAGCGCGCCATTCGTCGCAGCCTGCTCAAGGCTGTCGCCATTCCCGGTCATCAGATTCCTTTTGCCAGCCGGGAAATGCCCCTGCCCTATGGCTGGGGAACCGGTGGCATCCAGCTCACTGCCGCCATTATCGGCAAAGACGATGTGCTCAAGGTCATCGACCAGGGGGCAGACGACACCACCAATGCGGTATCCATCCGCCAGTTTTTTGCGCGCGTGGCGGGAGTGGCCAGCACGACCAAAACGCGCCTGGCCAGCATCATCCAGACCCGCCACCGGATTCCCGAAACAGCCCTGCAAGGGGGGCAGATCATGGTCTATCAGGTACCCATGCCCGAGCCACTGTTCAAACTGGAACCGCGCCGTACCGAAACCCGGATGTTACATGCCCTGGGGGATTACAGCCTGATGTATTTGCAGCTTTACGACCATATTACCCGCTACGGGCGAGTCGCCATCGGCTATGACTATCCGGTCATGGTGCATGATCGTTACCTGATGTCACCCTCCCCCATCCCCGCCTTCGATGTCCCGAAAATGCACATGAGCCCCGCCTTGCAGTTATTTGGCGCGGGGCGGGAAAAACGTCTTTATGCAGTCCCTCCCTACACCCGGGTCGTGCCGCTGGCTTTTGACGATTACCCCTTTGCGCCGGTGCAGGCCCAGGCAGCCTGCGCCATTTGCGGGTCCAGCAGTTCCTACAAGGATGAAATCATTCTCGACGATAAAGGGACCAGGCAATACATCTGCTCTGATACGGACTATTGCGAGCAACGCGCATGCTGACTTCTTCCAGCCCTGCAACCACTCCAGTCCCCGCACCCGCCGCTGCGTCAACTTCAGCTCCCGGCCCCGTTCTGGTGGCGCAAAATCTGCATTTTCACTTCGGCAGCCAGATGGTCCTGCGCGATGTTTCCCTGGAAGTCTTCCCCGGTGAAGTCCTCGCCATTGTCGGCGAGAGCGGCTCCGGAAAATCCACGTTGCTCAACCTCCTCTACGGCAACCTGCAACCCTGCCAAGGCAGCGTACACGCCATCGGCAACGCCGGGCTCCAGCCCTTGGCAAGCCTCAGCCAGCAGACACTCCGCCAGCTTCAGCGCAGCCGTTGGGGATATGTCTGCCAGAACCCCCGCGATGCCCTGCGCATGGCCATCAGCGCCGGCGGTAACATCATCGAAAGGCCCATGGCCATGGGCCTGCGGCATTATGCCACCCTGCGCCAGGAAGCCCGGCACTGGCTGGAAAAAGTGGAAATCGACACGGCTCGTCTCGATGATTTACCCGAGACTTTTTCCGGAGGAATGCTGCAACGCCTGCAGATCGCCCGCACCCTCATCAGTCAACCCGCCCTGCTCTATCTGGATGAACCGACCAGCGGCCTGGATGTGTCGGTGCAGGCCGCCCTGCTCGATCTGCTGCGCAAACTGGTCAGCAACGAGCAGATGGCGGTGCTGCTGGTCACCCACGATCTGGCCGTGGCCCGCCTCCTCGCTCAGCGCATTGCCGTCATGCGCCGGGGCGAAATCATCGAAGCAGGGCTGGCCGACCAGGTGCTGGATGACCCCCGGCATCCCTACGCCCAATTGCTGGTCAGCTCGGTACTCCCGGCATGAATATTCTCGAAGTCGAAAATCTCGGCAAAAAATTCGTCCTGCACCTGCGTGGCGGCTGGCATTTACCGGTTTTGCAGGGGGTCACATTCACTGTGGCTGCGGGGGAATGTGTGGCTATAACCGGCGCTTCGGGCAGCGGTAAATCCTCCCTGTTACGTACCCTCTACGGCAATTATCGCAGTGACAGTGGCACGGCACGGCTGCGCACCGGGCAGGGCATGGTCGATATTCTCCAAAGTTCCCCCCAACAAATCCTCGCCCTGCGTCGCCATGTCATGGCTTACGCCAGCCAGTTTCTGCGGGTCATTCCCCGGGTATCCACCCTGGAAATCGTTGCCCAGCCTCTGATGGAGCAAGGCCTGGACCAGCAGATGGCCGGGGAGCGTGCCGCAGCCATGCTCAGCGCCCTGAATCTGCCTCGCCATCTGCATTCATTGCCCCCCGCCACCTTCTCGGGAGGAGAACAGCAACGGGTCAATCTGGCCCGCGCTTTTGTCGGCCAGCACCCTCTGGTGATGCTGGATGAACCGACCGCCTCACTGGATGGTGACAATGCCGCTGTGGTACAAAAACTGATCATGGAGGCCAAGCACTCCGGGCGGGCAGTACTGGGCGTTTTTCATGACCCGGCCATGGTCCGGCAGGTCGCCGACCGGCAATATTTCATCCCATCCCTATCGGAGCTTTCCCATGAAAACATTGGCCTTCAGTAATTTTCGCATGGTGCTGGCAGATCGGATTGTCCACGGTGCCCTCGAACTGGACGAGAATGGCACCATTGTCGCTCTGGATGAAGACCCCCGCCCCCGCCCCGGCAGCGAAGATGGGCAAGGCGACTGGTTACTGCCAGGATTGGTGGATGTTCATACCGATAACCTCGAACGTCAGGTACAACCGCGCAGCAACGTCCGCTGGCCGTCCCGCTCGGCCTTTCTGGCCCATGACAGCCAGTGCGCGGCGGCAGGCATCACCACCGTCGCCGATGCACTCTGTGTCGGCGACGCCGGTTTTGAAAGCCAGCGTATTCAGACCCTCCGCGATGCCATTGTCGATCTCACCTTTCTGGAAAAACAGGGTCTGCTGCGTTCCGACCATGTGCTGCATCTGCGCTGTGAACTGCCCACCCCCAACATGCAGGCATTATTTGAAACCGCCATGGCCCAAGCGCCGGTCCACATGATCAGCCTTATGGACCATACCCCCGGCGTTGGTCAACACGCCAATCTCGACAAATTCCGGGAAAGCCGGCGCGGCGATGGCTACAGCGAAGCCGAACTGGAGCAGATGATTCAGGAATCCCAGCAACGCCGCGAAACCTATAGTGAAAAAAACCGCCATTACCTCCTGCACACCCTGCAGGAAATGGCCACCAGGCAGGGCATACATTTGCAGATCGCCAGTCACGATGACCGTACTGCCGAAGAAATTCAGCGCAATGCGAAAGAAGGTATTCGCATCGCCGAATTTCCGGTGAGCATGGAAGCCGCTCAGGAAGCCGGCCGACTCGGCATGGCCACGGTAGCCGGTGCGCCCAACGTGGTGCGCGGTGGTTCCCATTCCGGCAATGTCGCGGTGAAAGATCTGGTCGCGGCTGGACTGGTGCAGGTGCTGGCTTCGGACTATGTGCCCCATGCCCTGCTGGAGGCCGCCTTTGCCCTGACCCGCATGGGCCTGACCGATCTGCCCGGCGCGCTGCGCATGGTCAGCCTCGCTCCGGCGCAAATGCTCGGTCTGGAAGATCGCGGCGCCATCGCCGTCGGCTTGCGCGGTGATCTGCTCCGGGTCGGCAGCGCTGCCGATCTCCCCCACTTGCGCGCCGTCTGGAAAGCCGGCGAAAGGATCGCCTGAAGCCATGCGCGTCGCCGTTTATTACTTGCCGGAAGCCGACGACCCCCTCTGGCAGGCGGGCTGTCGCTGGCTGGGCTGGAATCCCGAAACCACTCTGCCTTGTCTCCGCCCTGCCGTGGCTGGCCTTGCCGAAGCCTCGCGGCGCGCCAGCCGTTACGGTTTTCATGCCACCATCAAGGCCCCCATGCCCCTGCAGGGCGACCTGGACAGTCTGGTCCAGGCTCTGAGCAGGGAGCTGGCTGCGTTTCCCGCTTTTACCCTGCCGCCGCTGCAATACACCCAGGACGAAGGCTTTGTCGCCCTGCGCCTCAGTCAGGCCTCACCGGAACTGGCCCGACTCGCAGACACCTGTGTACGCAGCCTCGAACCCTGGCGGCGTCCCTACACTGCGGACGAACTCGCCGCCAGAAGCCGGAAACTGCAGCATGACCGCCAGCACCAATATCTGGAGCAATGGGGTTATCCTTATGTGTTTGAGGAGTTCATCTTTCACATGACCCTCAGTGACCAACAATCCGACAGTCGCCTGCTGGAAGCAGCCCAAAGCTATTTCGGCGATCTGCCGGCGCAGCCACGCCTGGTCCGCAGCTTGGCCGTCCTCTGTGAAAGCCACCCCGATGCCCCTTTTACCCTCCTCCAGCGCGTACCTCTCGCATCAGGGCTCGCGCCCGGGCTCGCATCAGAGCTCGCGCCCGGGCTCGCATCAGGCCCCGAATGAAACTGGTCCTCATCGCCGGTCCTTCCGGAGCCGGTAAAGACTCGGTGATTCGTGGCGCAGCGGCGCTGCTGAAAGACGACTCCCGCTTTTATTTTGCCCGGAGAATGGTCACCCGCGACTATCCCCAGCCGGGAGAAATCCCCGTTTCCACAGAAACTTTCGAGCAGCTCACGGCCTCTGGTCATTTTGCCAAAACCTGGCAGGCCCACCAGTTGTCCTACGGATTACCCCGCGAAGAAATGCAGCCCGGACATCCCGCTGTGCAGATCCTCATCGCCAATGTATCTCGCACGGTGCTCCATGAGCTACTTGCCGAATATGGGGGACATGTTTTATATATCACTGCTTCTTCCACGGAAATCCGTCGCCGCCTTGAAAAACGCCACCGCGAAAGCCCCGCATCCATCCAGGAAAGAATCGAGCGCAGCGTGTCCTTGCCGGAACACCTGCCCATGACCAGCATCCATAATGATGGGCCGCTGGAAGAAGCGATCAAGCAATGTGTGCAAAGCTTGCAGAGCCTACTGGAAGTCAGATGATACATCCCCAAAAAGGGCACTTTGTCCCCGGCATCACCATCTGGAAACAAATCGTCGATGATCTCCAGGCGCGCATCGATTCCGGTGAGCTCGTCGTCCATCAAAAGCTGCCCGGCGAAGCGGACCTGGCCGAAGCCTACGGCGTCAACCGCCATACCATGCGCCGCGCCCTGCAGGAACTCGCGGCCCTGGGTAAAGTGCGTATTCAGCATGGGCGCGGCACTTTTGTCGCCAACAATGTGTTTGACTACGAACTGGTAGAACGTCCGCGTTTTTCCGAATGGGTCAAAAAATATAACAAACCGGGGCACAACCAGATTCTCGAAGCGGAAATTCTCCCTCTGGCCGATCTGCCGGAGTTGCCGCGCATTCAGCAGTATGGCGTTTTTCCCGAATATCCCCGGGTAGCCATGGTCAAAACCCTGGGGCTGGTAGGAGAAGAACCCATCTCCATCGCCAGACACCTGTTTTTTGGCGAGGCACTCCTGGCGCTGGTGGAAGATTTGCGGGCCGGGAGGGGCATCACCGAATCCCTGCGCCTCCATGGCGTGTACGATTACACCCGGATGCGCTCCACCATTTCTGCGGCTTCAGCCTCTGCCCAGGATCGTCAGCTCCTGAAACTCGACAAGGGCGAAACGGTTTTTATCTGTGAAAACGTCAACATTGATAGTGACGGGGTGGGCATTGAATTTTCTACGGTGATTTATCCGTCGGCACGGGTGCGGCTGGTGTACGAGCCGGGTTAGCCTGATCTTCCCGGGCATACACCCCCGCCTCCGCCATTTCCGCGCCGAACAAAATGCTGGCCCAGGCCACATACAGCCAGAGCAAAAATACCGGGAATGCCCCCAGTGCGCCGTACACCGTTTCAAAAGTCGAAAAGCGCAGATAAGCCGACAACCCGAACTTGTCCAGCTCAAACAGCAGCGCCACGGTAATGCCCCCCAGCAACGCATCCCGCCAGCGCGGCGATGCAGCGGGCAGGATTTTGTAGAGCAAGAGCATCATCACGGTCACCACCAAAAAAGTCAGCAGATGACTAAAAAACGGCGGCAGTACCGGAATATCTCCCAGAAAGCGCAACAGCGGCTGGAGTGGACCCAGCAGAGGCAGAAGCAGCGCCACGCTCAACGGCGCCACTACCAGCATGGCCAGATAACGTAAAATCCGGCACCACCAGCAATGGGGCTGCACCCCCCAGATGGCATTGAGATGACGCTCCACGGCGTGCAACAGAAACACGGCAGTGAGCGACAGGCCCAACACGCCCAAGAGCCCCAGTTGTGCGCCCCTGGCGGCGAGCAGATTGACTTCATGCAAAATGGTATAGCCCGTCTGCGGCACAAAACTGCGCAATATCAGCCGGTCCACCTGGGCGCGATGAATGACGCTGAAACCCACCAGGTTCCACATACTGAACACCAGCACTGCCAGAGGAATCAGACCAAACAAAGTGGTGTAGGAGAGCAGACCAGCGCGATCGATGCAGTCATCCTTCCAGAAGCCATGCCAGGCCCGATAAACCCGAAAAAACAAACGCAGCAGCAGTCCCGCCCGAGGCGCAGGCCGGGGGCGTGGCCCATCTCCTTTTTGCTTGAAACATTGTTGGCCCGGCTTCTGCTCAGGGGTCACGCACCGGCCTCCGTCTCCAGACATTGACGGACAAAAGGAATGGTCAATTGCCTTTGCTGCGCCCAACTGAGGGCGTCCAGTTTTTCCAGCAAAATATCCAGAGCGCCCATGTCCCGGGTCTGGTGGCGCAACACGTATCGCGCCACTTCCTCATCCATGCGCAGCCCCCGGCGCAGAGCCATCGCCTGCAAAATCCGCAGGCGCTCGCCATCGTCCGGCAAGCGCAGGGGCATCTGCAGACAGGCTGTTACCCGGCTGGCCCAATCGGGCAAAATCCAGGGCAGTTGCCGGGGCGACTCCCGCCCCGCCAGCAACAACGGGCGCCCGTGCTGCAAACGCGCATTATACAGCGCATACAAAAATTGCTCGTAATCCTGCCCGCCCGCCCAGGTATCCACATTATCCAGACAAAGCAGGGGCGCATTGACCAGGCTGACAAAAGCATCAGGCAACAAGAGCGCCCCCAGACCATCTCCCAACCCAACCCCCGCTGCATTACCCCGCTCATCCCCGCGCCCCAGCTCGGCACAGTCCAGATAAGGCACCCACCCCGTACCCGCCTGTGCCGCGCCCTGCAGCAGATGGCTTTTACCCACCCCCGCCGGTCCATGCAGATACAGGCCAAAAACCGGTGAAGGCTGCTGCAGCAGACTGCGCACCGCATCCAGCGCCGCCCCATTGGCCGCGCCATGAAACGCATCCAGAGTACACGCCGTCTTCAAGCCCAAGGGCAGCAGCAGTTGACCCGGTGAATCCATCAGCAAAGCGGCACCCATTGACCGGACAAAAACCCTGCGCCGTCTCTGAAATGGCCGTCAGCGACGCATGATCCGCCATCGTCATCGGGCAGGCAACACGGCCATGCCATCATGGGCAAGCCATCAAGGAACACGAAAGTGCAGGATTCACGCTTCAGCATGGGCAAGAAGCTAGGCAAGGGGCCAGGACCTGTCAAGCATATTCTGATGCTCTATGATGCCCCGAAAACATCAGCCACTGCATCAGACGACCATCAGGTCGTTTGCAGCGCCCCCTGCCACTGACTACAATCTAAGAGATTCCTTTCATCCGACAAGCAGGAGAGTAAGCAATGTCTGAATACACAGTACGTGAAGAATTGAAGCCCAGTGGCCTGGACGGTATTTCCGACGCACAGATCAACGATCACTGGGGCTTGTACACCGGCTATGTCAACCAGAGCAACGCCCTGCATAAAGAACTGGAAGAAATGCGGGCTGCCGGCAAAACCGCCTCCCTGACCTATGCCGACCGGCGCCGGCGTTTCGGCTTCGAATATAACGGCATGGTGCTGCACGAATACTACTTTGCCCAGATGAAACCCGGCGTCAGCATGGATCAGGCTCCCGGTTTCAAGGCTGCGGTTACCGAACAGTTCGGTAGCGCCGAAGCCTGGCACGAAGACCTCATGGCCGCCGCCAAAAGCCGGGGCATTGGCTGGGCCATCGCCTACTACGACGGCACCACCGGGCAGATCAACAACCATTTCATTCAGTTTCATGAAAATGGAAATGTCGGAGGTTTCGCACCGCTGGTGATCGTAGATGTCTGGGAGCACGCCTACATGGTGGACTGGAAAGCCCTGGGCCGTGGCGACTATCTGGCTGCCCTGCACAAAAACATGAACTGGAGCATTGTGGAAGCCCGCTTCCAGGCTGCCAAAAGCGGTCAGATTTTCAAGCGCTTCTAATCGGCTTCTGCAACACCCCCGACGCAGTCAACGGCTGCGTCACCCTTGGTTTTCTATCAAGAGCGGCCCTGCCGCTCTTTTCTTTTGACAGCCGCCAGATGCCCCCCTAACATGACCGGAAATCAACGGAGGAAGATGCTGTGGACAGCCCAAAACCACTGAGTTATCGCAGTGCAGGAGTCAACATCGACGCAGGAAATGCGCTGGTGGACCGGATCAAACCCCTGGCCCGTAGCACCCAGCGTCCCGGCGTACTCGGCGGCCTCGGCGGCTTTGGCGGTCTGTTTGAATTACCCGGCGGCTACCGCGAGCCGGTCCTGGTATCCGGCACCGACGGGGTCGGCACCAAACTCCTGCTCGCCCTCGAAGCCAAGCAGCATGACGGCATCGGCATTGACCTGGTCGCCATGTGCGTCAACGACATTCTTGTCTCCGGTGCCGAACCTCTGTGGTTTCTGGACTACTACGCCTGTGGGCAACTGGACACCCAGGTCGCCGAAACTGTCATCGCGGGCATTGCCGAAGGCTGTCGGCAGGCGGGCTGCGCTTTGCTTGGTGGCGAAACCGCCGAAATGCCCGGCATGTACCCCGGCGGCCATTACGATCTGGCCGGCTTTGCCGTCGGCATTGTCGAAAAAAGCGAAATCCTCAGCAGCGCCGCCTGTCAGGAAGGCGACGCCCTCATCGGCATCGCCTCCTCGGGTGCCCACAGCAACGGCTACTCCCTCATTCGTGAAATACTGGTGCGCAGCGGCGCCCACGCCCACATCCAGCTTCAGGGTGAAGCCCTGGTGGACCTGCTCCTGCGGCCCACCCGCATTTATGTCCGCGCCATACAGAATCTGCGTCAAGTCGTCCCCGTCCACGCCCTCGCCCACATCACCGGCGGTGGCCTCACCGAAAACCTGCCCCGCTCCCTGCCCACCCACCTCAGCGCCCACATCGATCCGAAAAGCTGGCCCATTCCCGCCCTGTTCGGATGGTTACAGGAACAAGGGCAAGTCACAATGGAAGAAATGCGGCGGGTATTTAACCTCGGCATCGGCATGGTCGCCATGGTCCCCTGGGAATCCCGGCAGAGCGCCCTGGAGTCCCTGGAGGCCAGCGGCGAGCAGGGCTTCATCATCGGCCAGCTGGCCTCCAGACAGGAGGATGCCGGAGTCGTATATCTTGACTAGAAAACTGGTCCTGCTCATTTCCGGGCGCGGCAGCAATTTGCAGAGCATCCTCCGCGCCTGTCAGAGCGGGCAAATAGTCGATACCGAAATAGTTTGCGTCATCAGCAATCGCGCCGAGGCTCCCGGGCTGGCCCTGGCGAAGCAGGCAGGCATTCCTACTGAGATCATCGCCCACCGCAACTATGCCAGCCGCGAAGATTTTGATGCGGCCCTGCGCCAGAGCATCGACGCCCATGCCCCGGACCTGGTGGTACTGGCCGGTTTCATGCGCCAGTTGACGGCCCCTTTTGTGACGCATTATCTGGGCCGCCTGGTCAATATCCACCCGTCCCTGCTGCCCGCTTTTCCCGGTTTGCACACCCATACCCGCGCCCTGGAACAGGGCGTGTGCTGGCACGGTGCCACGGTCCATTACGTCACCCCAGAACTGGACGCCGGACCCATCATTGTCCAGGCCGCCGTCCCCGTCTTCCCCGATGATGACCCCGCCCGCCTGGCCGCCCGCGTCCTGGATGCCGAACACCAGATTTATCCCCAGGCGCTGGCGGCCATCCTCAGCGGGCGCTGCCGCTTGGAATCAGGTCGGGTACGCTGGTCAGCCCCTTTCCCCGCCCCGGCAAACACCGTCATTCATCCGCAACTGGAAAGCGTCAGCTGATACGGTTTACAAAACAAAGCCCAGCGCCTGCAGCTTGACCTTGGCCACTGGATGCCCTAGAGAAGCGGCCTTGCTCAACCACTGCAGCCCCTCGGCGGGGTCTTCGGCAACGCCCTGACCGTTCAGATAGCAGACAGACAACCACTCCATGGCATCCACCTGACCTTTTTTGGCCGCTAGATGAAACCATTCCGTCGCGATTTTGTGCTCCTGCCCGGCAAAAAACTCCAGCCCCACCTGCAGCATGGCATCCAGCTCCCCGGCATTGGCCAGCATGATGGCCTCTATGCGCTCAGGGGTCAGGGCAATGGGAATGCGGGTGGAAAGATCCTCCAGCGACACCAGCGAACGGTCGCGCTCGATACCGGGTCGGCGCCGCTCTACGGCCACGTTCTCCACGCCCCCGTCGGCCACCCAATGCTGTACGGTGCGCATGGCCTTGCCCGTCAACAGAGCCGCTGTCTGGGTACTGATCAGATGCCGCATAAGCCCTTATCCATTTTTCTGAAAACGTGTAACCAGTATAGCAAAACTACCCATTCCCTCGACCGCGCGTTTCTCAGTTTGCTGTGCTACTCGAACAGCTCGGAGTGCGTCCCGCTGTTGGCGATCAGCCGTATCGTGGCCTCTTATGGACCGAACCAAGGATCGCGCCGCATACGCGCATGAATGTATGGGACTGTGTGACAGCCCAAGCTGCTCACGCACCGCACACTTATGATAAAAAATCACCAAGGCCGCATTCACATCTTGGCGCAAGTCCATAAAAAGACTATATTCAGTCTCACTCAAGAGACTGGAGCACGGCCATGCGCTATTCATCACAAGTCAAACTGCTGGGCGCCTGACCCGTTACCCGAAAATCAAGGCCATTTTGCCCGCACATCGCGTCGGCACGATGATCAACCACATTCAGCGCGCCATCCCCCTTAATGCCGCCCATATCCCCCTTAAGGCTATCCAATCGGCTTCAAAACATGCTTCAATGTCTTCAAAGCTCACAAAATCTATCGGGTGCATATCCCCGAAATAATGGCGATGATGGTAGCCATGCTGATTGTCATATCCCACTACCCGACCATTATCTAACGCGCAGATCTCATGGTTGATATAGGCCAGGTTGTATCGTGTCACTTCGCCTTTTTCATCAATCCATACATCTCGGCGCAGCTTCCCGTTTCCGCTCTTCTTGGCGATATGATGCACCTCATCAATCAGCTTCTTGTCAGGCATGACCTAATATATCCCTTCTGTGAATAAAAAAGCCACCCCCAAAGTACAATGCGACTGGCCCGCAGAGAATTGGATCCACCAGACGCGATGGGTTACACTATGTAAGACATAATCGTCTTACATGGAGAACGCCATGCCTGGTATGATCACATCCAAGAGTGATACGGTAACATTCCGTATTGATCATGGCCTTAAAGCCGAATTGGTCAACGTAGCCGGACAGCGCCACCAGTCTCTGGGCGAATTGCTGCGTGAATTAGCCCGCGACCGCGTAGCAGCGGAGCACCGACTGGATTTTGAAGCAGAAGCGCGCCGCCAATCGTTGGAAGCGGCCTCAGCCGCCAGCAATCCAAACAGCGACGAGCATACCGTCATGCAAGAACTGGAATCTGACCTTGAAGCGTTTATGGACGAATGATAGTGAAGCGCGGCGATATCATCACAATCGCTTTGCAAGGTGACTATGGCAAGCCCCGTCCGGCATTGGTCATGCAAGATGATGCTTTTGCCGCTCTGGCATCGTTATCCGTGCTGCGCCTGACCAGCGAGTTACACGATTGGCCGCTGTTTCGGATCACGGTCGAACCCGACGCAGCCAACGGCCTGCAAAAAACATCCCAAGTAATGGTCGACAAACCCGCCGCCGTACCGAAATCGAAGATCGGTCAGAGAATCGGCAACATCGATGACGCAAGCATGCAGGCCGTCAGTGTGGCCTTTGCCCGTTTTCATGGTTTGAATCAGGACCAATGATGTGGCGGAACTCCCTGTTTTCCGTGCTTTCCGACCATGCCATCACGTTCGTATCGGCCTTACCAAGCCGCACCTTGCGCAGTTCGGACACGACGTTGGTATCGAGAACAAACATCACGATAAATCAGCCGGTCGAGTTTCGATGTCCACACGTGGCGGATCGAGCTCAATGTCGGCAATACCCGGCATAGTCAGCGCATCGGCAATGTTACGCCGCTGCTTTGTGAGCCGCTGATAGTCCTCAAAACGCATAAGCACATGGGCCAGCTTGCCTCGATCTGTGATGAAAACAGGCCCATTGTTTGCGGCCCGTTTTGCCTCGCTGGCCCCTTGGTTGAACTCGCGGCTGGATATGGTGGTAATGGTCATGGCAGCACCCTCGTATGCTGGATTGATGTAGAAATGTTACTACGTTCGCCTCGTTATTGACACGAATGTTTTTGTTGCCGCCATGCGATCAGAAGGGGTGCCTCTCAGGCTGCCTTAAGGCATGCACTGACCGGAGGATTTCCATCTACTTCGGAGTGCCTGGAGGTCTTCAAATGAGCACATTGACAATTCGGATACCGGACGACAAAGCGGAAAGAATCAGAGCCCTGGCCCGTATGAAGGGCGTCAGCGTGAACAAACTTTTTGACGAGTGGTCGGCGCAAATGCTCACCGAAATGGATATCGAACGCCGTTTCCAGATACTGGCCGCGCAGGGAGATACCCAGGCGGCATTGCACATCCTGGAAAAACTCGATGCCGTAGCGGCAGGATAGTACCACAACCCGGCTAAAGCGATTTTTTACTGCGGGATCTTCACAGTCTCACCTTGTGAACGTTGGCGGTCATGCAAGGCGGTATGCCCAGGCGAGCGCTGGCTTTAGTGCCCATTGTAACGGCCCATTGCCAGCGCAGATGATGAGGCGTATACACCTACGTACACAAACACAGGTTTCGGAGGGCATCATGAATACCGTGCGCTGGAATATCGCCGTATCGCCGGAGGTGGATCAGTCCGTACGCATGTTCATCGCCGCACAAGGTGGCGGCCGCAAGGGCGACCTGTCGCGCTTCATCGAGGAGGCGGTGCGCGCCTACCTGTTTGAGCGGGCTGTCGAGCAAGCCAAGGCCGCAACGGCCGGTATGGGCGAGGCCGAACTGAACGATCTCATCGACGAGGCGGTGCAGTGGGCGCGTGAGCATTGATGCGGGTCGTTCTCGACACCAATGTGCTGCTCGCCGCGCTGATTGCATCGCACAGCCCCCCCCGACATCCTCTATCGCGCCTGGCTTGCGGCACGATTTGACCTGGTAACAGGGGTGGCACAGCTCGACGAACTGCGCCGCGTGAGCCGTTACCCGAAAATCAAGGCCATTTTGCCCGCACATCGCGTCGGCACGATGATCAACCACATTCAGCGCGCCATCGTGCTGAACACCCTTCCTCCGTTACCGGACGGCGTCGCTGCCGAAGATCCGAACGACACCTTCCTGTTGGCAATGTCACTGGCCGGCGAAGCCGATTACCTGGTGACCGGCGACCGTCGCGCCGGACTACTGCAACGTGGCAGCATCGGCCGCACGCGCATCGTCACACCGGCCACCTTCTGCGCCGAGGCGCTTTGACGCCCTATACCGGTCCACAGCTTGTCCACCACGCAAGTCGGCAATACCCGGATGGAATAGCGGACAAAAAAAGATGACAAATGGCCTGGAACGGCGAGTTTCACGAACGCCGGGCGGTTGCCAGTGGCAAGAACAGGGTCAGCGGCGAGTCTGGCAAGGCCATGAAGCCGTGATGCCGGTAGAAAACCGCTGCCGCTTCGTCCTTGGCGTCCACCATCAGCGCGAAGGCGGCAATCTCCGAACGGGCGGCCCGGTCAAGCGCATCAGCCAGCAGTGCCCCGCCAAGACCTTGCCCCTTGAATGCCTGATCGACCGCCAAACGGCCCATACGAACGGTGGGCACGGTCGGATAGCGCGGCAGCTTTTTGCCCGTGCTGGCCGGGAGATCGGCCAGCAGCAGGCTTGCCGATGCCAAGGTGTAGTAGCCCGCGATGCGCTGCCCGTCTGCTAATGCCACGAAACAGGCGGCCACGCGGCGGCGTATATCCTGGGTGGCTTGCTCTTGCAGGTAGCGATTCAGTGGTTCGGAATCGCAATTGAACCCGGCGCGATCATGAGCAGCATCGAGCGGTGCGAGCCGGAACGGTGCGCCACTCATTCAGCGCGCAAGATTTTGCTGCGACGGGCAAAGGCACGCTCCAGGGCCGGGGCCGGTTGCGGCGGCGACAGCAACGCTTGTGCAAAGCATTCCTGATCGGCCAGCGAGAGCCGGACCACTTCGGCCTGCTCGATGGCGCGTTGCGCGGCATCCTGCACTGCAGATACCACGAAATCGGTCATGGTGCGCCCCTGAAGTTCGGCGGCACGCTTGAGCATCGCATGCAGATCGGTGCTGATTCGGGCTTCGAGACGGGCGGTAGAAACGGTAGATGCAGCCATGGTGTTGTCCTCCTGGTGCAATGATACGGCAGATTGCCGTACAGCTCAAGGCGGTTCTAGCTTAATGTAGCGTGGTTCGTCATATTCTCATCGGGCATCTTCCCCACCTACATAGGCCCCGCCACCTGTCGGATGCATCCACAAAATCAATCCCGTGCTTTTCAAGGTTGGTTTTATCAGGCGTGTAGGATTTTGAGCGCCACATCCGGCGCAGTACGCACAATCTTGAGCAAGGCGGCCGCAGGGCCGGTCGGATTGCGGCGATGCTGCTCCCAGTTTTGCAGGGTCTTGATGCTGACCTGCATCAACCGGGCAAACTCACTTTGTGACAGCCCAAGCTGCTCACGCACCGCCTTGGCGTCCGGCGTTGTTACCGTGATCCGGCGCGAGGCGGGCGCTTCCTTGCGAGCAATAGCCTTGGCTTCTTTCAGGCTTTGCACCAAGTCATCAAATAATGCTTGTTCCATTTTATAACTCCTTCACAAATTCGCGTAGCAAGGCGGTTTCCCGGTCGGTCAGATTATCCTTCTTCGCCTTCGGATATATCAGCAGCATGTAAATCTGCCCATCGTCCCGGAGCCAGTAGTAGATCACCCGAACCCCGCCGCTCTTGCCGCGCCCGGGCAGCGCGTAACGCATCTTACGGATTCCACCGCCACCCTTGAGTATGTCGCCCCGTTCCGGGTTCTCCACCAAGACATTCTGAAGGTCTGCGTACTCGTCATCCGACAGCAGACCGGAAAGTAGGCGGGTGAATGTCGGGGTTTCAATAAATTCCATGCTTCTCATTATATACGCCAATGGCGTATTTGCACAACGACTCTGACACCGGGGGCCATGACAAATCCATGGTGTGTGATTCAGCTTATTGCACTAAAAACAAGGCATCTATAGCATGAGGGCATAGCATTTCTATCTCAGCGATCAGGAGCATCGTATGACAAGCACCGAGATTGTCACAAAAAACCCCGAAATTCTTGGAGGCACGCCTGTGTTTATCGGGACCAGAGTGCCGGTTGGCACATTGCTGGACTACATCGAATCCGGATCTACTTTGCAGAATTTTCTGGAGGACTTCCCTGCAGTCACTCACGATCAGGCTGTCGGACTTCTAGAAGTGTTACGTTCGGAAATTATGAGTGGCAATGAAGCTGCTGCTTGACGAGTGTATTCCCAAATCCATGAAAAGAGCACTGCTGCCGCTGAATTCCTTCACCGTTTACGAGATGGGTTGGAGCGGCACGAAAGACAAAGACCTTCTTGCTTTGGCAAAAGCGCATAAACCAGAAACTATCGCCACCATGGCAGAACCCATAAAATTGGCTGTCACTGAATCCTCAGCAACCGTCACATTTTTGCGCATCCCGACTTTCAGCGAATTCCCGCTTTGTGAAAAAGCGTGTTATGTGATTCATGATGCACGGCGTCCTCATGTCTCACGGCATCGACGCCATCAGCGTGCCCGCTGCCAAGGCGCAGGAGTTCAATGAAAAAATGCTGCGCTTCTATCTCTCGAAGGACGCCACGGAAATGATGGATTTCCTCGCCGGCTGCCACCCGGATGCAGAAGCCATTCTCCCTCGCCCCGAGGCAGATCGAAGCCACGACAGCGGAATGGAGCCGTCATCATGAACGGGATCAAATCGACCCAGCGCGGTGGCGGCGCATCCAGTATGTGGCAAAGAACTACGGCGCGGACATTTCAACACTCATCCGTATGATCGAGAACGGGGAGCTATGAACCCGTTGCAATCACGGAAATACACATGGCCCATTTCCTGTTCAGGACAACTCCAGGCGGCGCTCGATACGTTCCAGTCGCTCGGTGATGCGGTCATATCGGGCGTGCTGGTCGGAAATATCGGCATAGTTCCCAGCCATGGTACGTTCCAGGCTGGTCGGCCGTGATTTAATCTCACGGATATCTTCGCGCACGGAAGATTGATCGGCACGAATGGCCCGCAGATGTTCCAGTAGATGTTACAGTATTGGATTCTCGATGTTTTCTATCATGTTGCATGTCCCTGGACACTGCTTTCAAGCATAAATGGATTTGGCGGCTATGGCTACCGGAATTTCCACCGGGGTGAGCGCTGTTTTGCCCGGTGGGAATGGCGCGGTAAAAAGGGCGACATTTTCCGCGCGAAACGGGCATGGCGCCGTAAATAACGCGCCATTTTCGGCCCGGCGCGGCTTTGGCGCCGTAAAACAGGCGCAACGAGCTGGATGGCAGGCTTAATAACGGCTGGCAAGGGGCTGGAGAAACCTGGGAAACGCCGTGTTAAGTATGTGTAATCATCATAGTAACAATGCGTTACCGCATAATAAGCACGATCACCTGAAAAACTGGCACGAATCATGCTCTATAAATCGCGTACGGCGCTACCCGCGCTGTCCGAACAAGTTTAACTCACAAGGAGCCTACTCATGAGCATGAAAGTACAGCAAGCCAAGCGCGCGGCAGAAGCCGGTTTCACCCTCATCGAACTGATGATCGTCATTGCCATCATCGGCATTCTGGCGGCCATCGCTATTCCGCAGTATGAGCAGTATATCGTTACTTCTAAGGCCACAACGATTTCTCAAGATTTCCATCAGGCAGTGACCGAGGCTGCAGCAGCAGTTGCTGCAGCACAAGCTGGTCAAACAACAGTAGCACCCTTATTCAGTAACATGCCAAATGGTGCGAGTATAACTTGGGGCACAGGTGGCGCGACTAATAACACCGACTACACACCTACTGATCTGACCGGCACTACCACTAGTGTCTTATCCGTTGTCCTAAAGTTTGGTAGTGGTAGCGTTGCCGCAGCAACGGCCAGCGCACTGTCAGCAGCAGGCATTACTAACTGCGGTACAGCAACAACCTCTTGCACTGCCGCTATCGATGGAAACGGTACCTTGACATATACCGGCAGTTAGAAACTTGCACCCCCTCGGGGGGTGCCCCTTTCGGACAGTGCTCTGTAACCCCAGAACCCTTTCGGAAAGGTCCCCAAACATGCAAAAACAACTACCGGGCCACCAGACCGACCAAGGGCTGGTTCCAGCCCCGCAGGCAGCCCCATATTCAAGGGGATTCACCCTGATCGAGCTCATGATCGTCATTGCCATCATCGGCATTCTGGCGGCCATTGCCATCCCCCAATATTTTGCCTACATCGAAACCGCCAAGGCGCAAACGGTGGCAGGCAATCTGAAGATGGCGGTGGATGCGGTGACCAATGCCTTTGCCGCCAGTAATAACGACGTCAATACCAACATCTACAGTACCCTCAATGGCCAATCTGCCCACGACGTAGCGGACCCGGTGTATGGCACGGGCACCCCGGCTTTTGTGACCGGCGCCAGCGCTTCAGCCTGCGGACAAGTGGCCATCAGTGCCAGCACCATCAGCCAGTCGGCCCCCCAGCAAGTATTTGTGATGGTCAAGACCACGGGTTGCAGTGGCAATCTCGGTACTGTCATCAGCCGGGCCTGCAGTGCTGCTGGTTTTCCTTCCGCTGCCACGGGTAGCGGTGTCCTCATCACCCAAAACGGGAAAGTAACGCCCTAACGTATAGGAGAACGACCATGAACGAAAACGAACGTAGTGAGTTTCTGCAAAACGAACGTAGTGAGTTTCTGCAAAACGAACGGCAGGAACGCATCCAGTCCCTCCAGAAGCTCCGCCACCACCTGCTGCACCGCCGCGAAGAACGGGGGGCGCCGGTGGCGAGTATCGACATGGAACTGAACGTAGTGCGCAGCGAACTGCAGGCCATCTATGCTCTGCGCCGCAGTCAGGGCCAGGCTGCCGCCAACAGCCCGCAGCACGTGGTCCGGCACGCCTGAAGGCGCAGCGGGCGGGCGGCGAGGCAGCATCGTGCGGGTTGCCGACCCGGCCCGCCAGTGCCCTGCCCGCGCTGAATCATGTCTCGTGATCCGCAAAGTCCCCGTCCTCCCCGCTCCCCCTGGCGGCGGCTATGGTCACGTCTGGAGAGCGGTAAAGCCGACCCCCACTCCCGCCTCGGGCAGTATCTGGCCTTGCGCAAGGCCGTCACCGAAATCATGGCCCACACCCGGGAGGAACACCTCCTGCTGGAGTCTCTCTGCAGCCTGGCGGTAGAGTGTACCCCCGTCAAGCTGGCCTGGGTCTGCCGGGTAGAGGCGGACGGCAGTCTCCGCACCCTGGCGGATGCGGGTGACACCGCCTATCTCGACAGCTTTGTGGAAAGACGGACGGGGCTTCCGGTCGATCATGGCCCGTTGATCAAAGTCTGGCAGGAACAGGTTCCGCTATTCAACGAACCTTTTCAGGAAGAGCCCCTGCGGGCGGCCTGGCAGAATAACCTCCGGCCTTTTCAATTGCGCTCCATGGCGGTGCTGCCCATGCATCGCGATCATCACCCCTGGGCCTTGCTGGTGCTCTATGAGCGGGACAGGCAGGCTTTTCCCCGGGACTGCCAGCTGGTGCTGGAAAGCATCGTCCGTGAAGTCAGCGAGGCCTTGGAAGACTGGGTGGACATTCTCCGCGAACGGGTGGCCCGCGAGCATCAGTTGTTACTGGGGACCGCCCTGCAATCCGGCGAAGACGGGGTGGTGCTCACCGATGCCGAACGGCGGATTTTGTATGTGAATGCCAGCTTTACCCGGATGACCGGCTATACCCTGGCGGAAATCAGCCATTACGGGCTGCATCATCTGCAAGGGCCGCGCACCGATCCGCGCACTCTGGCGGACATTGACGGGGCGCTCTGCGGTCAGGGGTTTTTCAATGGCCGCCTGCTCAATTACCGTCGCGATGGCCAGACTTTCTGGAACCATCTCAGCATTATCCCCATTTATCAGCGCAGCGGCGAAATCAGCCATTATGTGGGGATTCAGCGCGATGTGACCCAGGAATGGCTGGCGCGGGAACAACTGGAATACGAAGCCAGCCACGACCGCCTGACCGGTTTGGGTAATCGCCGCGCGCTGATGGATCAGGTGGCGGTCACTCTGCCCCGGGTGCAGCGCCATGCCGGATCGCTGGCCATTTGCATCATCGATCTCGACCATTTCAAACCCATCAATGACTTGTATGGCCATGAAGCGGGGGACCATGTGTTGCGGGTCATTGGCCGCCGCCTGCACAGCACCTTGCGGCGCAGTGATTATGTGGCCCGCCTGGGGGGCGACGAATTTGTGCTGCTCATCGAGGGCTTCCACAGTCTGGAAGAACTGGAAATGCTCCTTATCAAAATCGAGCTGGCGGTCAATGAACCCATCCATCTGCAAAGCGGCAAGGTGGTGGGGGTGCGCTTGAGTATGGGGGTGTGTTTGTATTCCCCCGATTTTTCCAGTGATTTTGACACCCTGCTGCGTTATGCGGACCAGGCCCTATACCGCGCCAAGGCCAATAAACGCCAGCGCAGTCGTTACTGGGAGCTGTTTACCGTGGAAGATCGTCCTGCTGACGCCGGAAAAGCCCGAGATCCAGAGATCACCCGAACATCGCCATTGGGGAGTGATGAAGATGAAAATTGATCGGTACAACGCATCAGATGCATCCCTGCAGACCCGCGTCCTCATCGTCGATGACCAGTCTACCGGACGCAAGATTCTTGAAAAAATCATCCGGGATGTCTCTCCCCATTTGCGGGTGGACTGCTTTGCAGACCCCCGGGAAGCCATCGACAGTATCCAGCAATACATTCCCGACCTGATTCTGGTGGATTATAAAATGCCCGCCATGGATGGCCTGGAGTTTACCCACAAGGTGCGCAGCACGCCGGGTTGCCAGGATGTGCCCCTGGTGATTGTTACAGTGATACAGGACATGGCCGTGCGCTATCAGGCGCTGGAAGCGGGCGCGACGGACTTTTTGACCCGCCCTCTGGATGCGGTGGAGTGTCAGGCCCGCTGTCGCAACCTGCTGCATTTGCGGACCCAGCAAAAACTGCTGAGGGACCGTTCCTACTGGCTGGAAAATCAGGTAGCCATGGCCACCGCCGAAATTCGCCAGCGCGAGCAGGAAACCTTGTCCCTGCTGGCCCGGGTTGCCGAGTACCGCGACAACGAAACCAGCTGTCATATCATGCGCATGGGTAAATATGCGCGGATTATTGCCGAAGGATTACAGCTTCCCGCCGAGGAATGTGCGCGCATAGAATTGGCGGCTCCCTTGCATGACATCGGCAAAATCGGTATTCCCGATGCCATTCTGTTGAAACCCGGCAAGCTGACAGCGGCTGAATTTGACATCATGAAAACCCATGCTCAGATCGGCCAGAATATCCTGGCCGACAGTCATTCCCCCTATATCCAATTGGGGGCGCAAATCGCCGGTGGACATCATGAAAAATATGATGGCAGTGGTTATCCCCACGGCTTGCAGGGGGAGGCAATTCCACTGGTTGCGCGCATTGTCGCCATTGCCGATGTATTTGATGCGCTGGCTTCGGAACGACCTTATAAGCGCGCCTGGAGTCAGGAGGCCATACAGCAGTATTTTCACGAACAAACGGGCCGCCATTTTGACCCCCGCTGTATGCAGGCATTTTTTGCGCAATATGATCAGATTCTGCACTTTCAGAGGATGCTATGCGCGCCCCACGCCCCGGACTGAATCCCGGTAACGAGCAGGAGCAGGCCAGTATCCGTCTGCTGATGGGGGTGGTGTTGTATGCCTATATTTATACCTATCCGTATGGCACCTGGTTCAATCATGCGGATGGCATGCATATACTGAATCAGGCGGCTCTGGGCTTTTTTGCCTCCGCCTTGCTGATTATTGCGAGCTTCCGGATCTGGCCTCAACCTTCCCCTCTGCGCCGCATGCTCGGCATGTGCCTGGATGTGGGGATTGCCACGTATTTGATTCTAGAAAGCGCAGGCATTGCCGGATTGCCCCTGCTGGGGATTTATCCCTGGGTGATTATTGGCAATGGCTTTCGCTTTGGAACCCGTTACGCCGTCGCCGCCACGGGTATCAGCCTGATTGGTATTCTGGTCATTCTCGATCCCCGGCATCTCTGGACCGGCAACAGTCATGCGCTGGTCGCCACCCTGATTATTTTCGGGGTTTTGTTTTTGTATATGAGCAAGCTCATTTCCCGCCTGAATCAGGCCATTGAAGAGGCCCGCAAGGCGAGTCTCATTAAATCCCAGTTTCTGGCCAAAATGAGCCATGAATTACGCACGCCCTTGAATGGGGTCATGGGTATGAGTGAGTTACTGCAGGAAACTTCCCTTTCCGCAGAACAAGTCGAAATTACCCACTTGATTCAGAATTCTTCCCGGACCTTGCTGGAACTCATCGAGAATATACTGGATATCTCCAAAATCGAAGCGGGAAAAATGCTCTTGCAGCCGGTGGATTTCAGTCTGCGTCAGTTGCTGGATCAATCCTGTTCGGCACTATTGATACTGGCCCGGAAAAAAGGTCTGTATCTGGTTTGGGAGGTGTCCGAGTCCATCCCTGATTTGTTGCGTGCCGACACCCGCCGCGTCCGGCAGGTGCTCTACAATCTCATCGGAAACGCCATCAAATTCACGGAAAAAGGCGGGGTGGAAATACGGGTGCGCCGCTTGCCCGTCACCCATCGCGAGGTTCGGCTGCGTTTTGAGGTGATCGATACGGGTTGCGGGCTCAACGAGGAAGCCCAGGAACATATTTTTGAGGCATTTACCCAATCACCCGATAACCTTAATCAGCATCAGGAGGGGACCGGTTTGGGTACCACCATCGCCAAGGAACTGGTCGAGAAAATGGGCGGGCAGATAGGCGTGGAAAGCATCCTCCATAAAGGTAGTCGCTTCTGGTTTGAACTGCCCTTGCAAGCCGCAGAGCATCCGGAAAAGCTGCAGAGTCCCCTCGCCGGCCGGGATACGCCAATATCGGCTTTAATCATTGCTCCGTCAGCCTCGGGGCGCATTCTTGGGGATACCTTGAAAACCTGGAATATCCCCGCCGCCCATACCGAAAGCGCGCATCGGGCGCTGGAATTGCTGCGCCGGGCCAAAAATCAGGGGCAGCCTTTCAGCCGGGTATTTGTCGATCAGCATCTGATGGATATGGCTCCCGACCAATTGGCGCGTTTAGCCCTGAACCAACAATTGATAGGCCACACTCCCTGGATTCTGGTGCATGACCAGAGCCTGACCTTTGACCGCTATTTTCAGGACCTGGGTTTCAGCGCGTCATTAACGACACCCATCGATAAAAAAACCCTGTTTCATCTGGTCCATAATGTGGATACTGCCGATACCAAAACCAGCAGTAATATTGTCTCACTGCATGACCATTATCAGCAAAGCCAGGGGAAAAAAGGGCTCTCCATCTTGGTGGCGGAAGATAATCTCATCAATCAGA
Source organism: Acidithiobacillus sp. TH-A117 (assembly GCF_057473465.1). NCBI lineage: Bacteria > Pseudomonadati > Pseudomonadota > Acidithiobacillia > Acidithiobacillales > Acidithiobacillaceae > Acidithiobacillus > Acidithiobacillus sp. TH-A117. The sequence goes on along the minus strand of NZ_JBYCKQ010000029.1, from coordinate 222,337 downwards.
AAGTGGTGCAGGGACTGCTGCGTCAGGCCGGTCATGAGGTGCGCGTGTCCAGTGATAGCGAAGAAACCCTCGATATTCTGGCCGAAAGCAGTTTTCATCTGGACCTGCTGATTCTCGACCGCAACATGCCCGGCAAGGGCGGGCTGGAAGTATTAAAATGCTATCGCATGATGGAAACCGCCCAGCCGGTACCTGTCATCATGCTGACCGCTGATGCCACCCCCGAATCCATGCAGGCCTGCCTGGAAGCGGGGGCCAGCGCCTACCTCACCAAACCCGTCAATGCGCGGCAACTGCTGGATAGCATTGCCTGTCTCTGCCAGACGCAAAATGCCCTGCTGGGCGCGCCAGAAAAAAGCCTCGGCGAAGCGGCACCCCTGGCACCCGGAGCGCTGATAGAGCCGCCGGTGTTACAGGGCATTGTGAATTTGGGAGGCACTGATTTTCTGGCGGAAATCATACAGGATTTTGCCCACGATGGTGCGCAGTTGCTGGAGGCGATGCAAACGGCCATGCAGCAGGAGGACTACCCGGCTTATCAGGATGCCGTCCACGCCCTGAAAGGCAGCAGCCTGCAAATGGGTGCCCGGCAGCTGCTGGAAAACTGCCTGCAAGCCGAGGCCCTCAAACCCTATGCAATGACCGGCCCCGAAATCCAGCAGATCACCACCGCGCTGCGCCGCACTTTTCACAAAACCTGTCAGGCGCTGACCAGCTACCTCGACGGTCAGCGGCAGATACGATGAAGCGCGATAGCGTTCATTCAGACCATCTCTGCATGGCGTGCAGATTGCCTGGACACCAGCCTTTCCATCATGCGCAAATCCTTACTGGAAAGTCGCAAAGCGGCATCTACCCAGATTTCTACCGTCGCATACAGTTCCTCATAACTGATCGGTGCACAGAGGTCTCGCACGCGTCGGATTGCTGCATAACCATTAGCCGCCTGCAAATGTTTTTTGATATAAGCGTAAACCGCCCGCTCCCCTGCTCCGTCTTCAGCCAGAATATCAACAATCCCCATTTCATAAAGTTCTTGAGCCGTGTAAATACGCCCGCTCAAAATCAATTTTTCGGTAGCGGCCATGCCGATCTTACGATGCAAAAGACTATAGGCTCCCATCCCTGGAAAAAGATTAAACAATATTTCGGGCGTACCCATTTTGGCACTGCGCTCGGCAATCAACACATTACTGGAAAGTGCGCTTTCAAAGCCCCCACCCAGAGCGTCGCCCTGCACCAGGGAAATCGTGGTCAATTCTTCATGCAAATGGGTGATATTGGTATGCAGGGCGTCAATACAGGCTACGCCATAGCTGAGCAAACCTGCCCTATCCTGCCGCGCAATGAGTTGCCGAAACAAATGCAAGTCGCCACCCAGGTTGAAAACCCCGGGAACATCAGAAGAAGCCACCAGAAAATGGATCTCACGCCCTTCAGTCATTGTCGTTTCCGCACGAATTTGCGTATAGAAATCCTGGATTTCTTTCAACAGAGTCGGTGTAAAACAGGGCCGTGGGTGGCCTTTCAGGTAATACCACATGGTCTGATAAGTAGCATCATAATACGTGCGCAGCTGTTGATATTGCGGATCGCCTTGAGCAATCCAGTTTGGCAAGGGCTGGGGTATGCTGTTCATTCTCGGCTCCAATTAAGCAAGTTTATGGGCTGGACGGCGCTCTCAATGTGGCGAATTTTTCAGCGCTTAGCAATGCTTTTCAGCCGGGATACTTGCAAAATGGCGGGGATGTTCTAACTGTGTGGAGGTGTTGAGGATGAATCAGGTGACGCAATGGCAACAGCACTAGGCAAAAAGGGCGCGGTGAAAGAGGCGAAGACTTATGACTTCGTCTGGGAGGCCACCCTGCCCGGCGGCAAAGACAAGAAAAAAGGCGAGATGAACGCCGCCAGTGCCAATGTGGTGCGGGTTGCCCTGCGTCGCCAGGGGTTAGTGCCGGTGACCGTGCGCAAAGTGCCGCAACCGCTGTTTGGGGAAAAAGGCATCAAAGAAGCGCAACTAGTAGTCATGGTCCGCCAGCTTTCCACCATGATCAATGCCGGGGTGCCGCTAGTGCAGGCTTTTGAACTGCTGATTACCGCCACCCAAGGTGCGCCCATGAAAAAACTCCTCAAGGGCATTCTCAAGCACCTGAAAGAAGGCGAATCCCTGTCCCAGTCCATGGCCCATTTCCCCAAGTATTTTGACCGCCTGTTTGTGTCGCTGATTGCTGCCGGCGAACAGGGCGGCATTCTCGATACCATCCTGCTGCGTCTGGCGGAGTATCGCGAAAAAACTCTGGCCCTCAACAAAAAGGTCAAGTCCGCCATGTTCTATCCGGCGGCCATCATCACCGTGATGATCGTGGTAGTAGTCATTTTGATGATTTTCGTGATTCCGGTGTTTTCGCAACTGTTCAGCAGCTTCGGTGCCACCCTGCCCCTGCTCACCCAGATTGTCATCAATATTTCCAACTGGATGAAAAGTCACTGGTATATCGTCGTGCTCCTGCCCATTGCGGCGGTCTGGCTATTTATTTTTGCCTACAAGCGCAGCCTGCCTTTCAAGACGGTGATTGACCGCTTTGCCCTGAAAATTCCGGTGCTGGGCGATATTCTGCTGAAGGGGGCCGTGGCCCGTTTCATGCGCACCCTGTCCACCATGCAGGCGGCGGGCGTACCCATTCTCGAAGCCCTGGGGACCCTGTCCAAGGTGTCCGGCAATGTCATCATCGAGCAAAGCGTGCTGCGCTCCCGGGATGACGTCGCCGCCGGTGGGCGCATCAGCACCCGCCTCAAGACCGATGGCGTCTTCCCCATCATGGCCACCCAGATGCTCGCCATCGGCGAAGAAACCGGCGCCATCGAAACCATGTCCGGCAAGGTCGCCGACTTTTACGAGAACGACGTGGAAGAATCCGTCAACCGCCTCAGCACCCTCATGGAACCCATGATCATGGTGGTACTGGGCGTCATCGTCGGCACCCTGGTAGTCGCCATGTACATGCCCATCTTCAAGATGGGCGCGGTGGTGACGCATGGGGGGTGAGGGCTGGATGCTGCCCTGCGCTTCCCGCCAATGGAAGGCGTACCGCCATAGCCTTGAATGCACCCGGTCCACCGGGGCTGTGCCAAAATCTGCCGGGGATGGACTGGTGCAACAGGATGCAACTGGTTTCACCCTGATCGAATTGATAGTGATCATCGCCATCATGGCCATCATCGCTGCCGTGGCCATCCCCCAGTACAACATCTGGATGATTCGCGCCAACATACAGGCGGCTTCCGGGCATTTGCAACAGGACATGGCCTGGGCGGAAGGCTATGCCATCCGCAGCGGGTATCCGGTGCAGGTTACCGTGCAAAGTGGGGCTACTACAGGTGGTTGCTCCTGGACCATCACACCGCAGGCAGCCAACGTCCAGCAGCAGGTACCGCAAATGACGAGCAGTGAATTTGCCAGCCGCTATCCGAATACTGTGTGCAATGTGGTTACGGGTTCGACCGTCAGCATCACGCCTACCGGCATGGTCTATCACTCGGGCAACACCATCGGCGGCGCAGCGGTCACCTTTGGCAATACGGGCCAGAATGCCGCCACCTATGGTTACTGGCTGACCCTGCTCAGCGGCGCGGGCAATGTCCGCAACTGTGCTACCAGCGGCTCTGGCAGTACCGTGTGTAACCTGCAATGAGTGCGCGCGCTGTGAATATCTGCACAACGGGCCTCCGAAAACGTAGTTTCGTGGAGCACAGCGGAACAAATTGTCTTGAATCTTTGGGTTTGGAGTCTTTGGACTTCGAGACTTTGGGTATGAGGTCTGGGGATTCTTCGACCGGCGCTGGCAGCGTAGAGCTTTCAGCTTCCGGCCAGACTGGATTGACGTTGATAGAGGCGATGGCCGCCCTGGCCATTTTCGCCATTGGTTCACTGGGAATCCTGAGCCTGTTTCTGGGCAGCTTTTCCATGTCCGCCCAGAACCAGAACCTGACCTCGGGCTATGAAATCGCCCAGAGTGCCGTGGGCGTGCTGCGGGCTAATGGTGCCAATGCCTTGAGCTTCGATAAAGCAACGGTGAGCGCCAGTCAGGCCAGTAATTCCCTGCTTAAACCTGTTTCACAGGTTATGAGCGCTTACGGTATGCCACCCAAAGCCCAGGTGACCTTTGCCGTAACCCCGCTGAACGGCACCACAACCTGCCCCTGTTCTGCCACAGTCTCGGTAACTTGGGGTAATGGGCAGACCTACACTACGCAAACTATCGTGGGCTACTGACATGCAACACTTCCCCCTCCTCCCCCACGCCACCAGCAGAAATCAGGCCATCGGCAATCCAGAAAACGCCATTTCATGGAGCGCGGCAGAAGAAAATGGCCTCACCCTGGTGGAGTTGCTGGTGTCCCTAGTAGTGGTCGGCCTGCTGGCCACGGCCATCTTCAGTTTTTTTCTGAACACCAGCCAAAGCGCGAGTCAGCAATCTGCCAATGGTGAAATGTGGCAGCGGGGCCGCAACGCCCTGGCCATCATGCGCCAGGCCATCGAGTCGGCAGGGTATGGGTTGCCAAATATTAGCCAGTGTCCCAACGGGCTAGTAGGATATTCAAATACCGGTGCGGCACCTTTATTACTAACAGCAATCACCGCTTCCGTACAAAGTACTGGATACACCGCTGGCGGCACCTACAGTTTCAGTACAGTCATTGGTGGCGGCAGCTTTGGGGGTGCACCGGCAACAACGGTTGCAAGTATACCCAACCTGAACGCTGCGAACCTACAAGTAAATAGTAGCAGCATGTTGAATCCTGGCGACATGGCGCTAATAGTTCCAGCCAACAGTGGAGGCACCTGTATTTTTGGTGAAATCACCACAGTGGGTGGTGTTGGCTCGTGTAATGGCGGTGGTAATGGCGGTGGTAATGGCGGTGGTAATGGCGGTGGTAATGGCGGTGGTAATGGCACCATCACAATGAATTCCGGCGGGGCTTCCTGCGCCAACATCAATACCAATCAAATTTTTTCTCAAATAGCGGCAGTTACCGGCACAACAATTTCAGCAGGGGATTTTACTAATGCGCCTCTTTATGACTTGGGCAATGCAGATTTCGTGGTAAATCAATTTCAGATTCTGGATACCCCCCCGGGTTCCACTCAGTCTGGAACTCCTACATTATATCTGACGCAATACACAACCAACTCCGGTGCCAATCCCGCTCCCCAAGCGCTGGCTTCCGGTGTAGTCGATTTACAGATTCAATACGGGGTCAGCAGCGCAAATAACACGAATGGTCCTACCTGGATATCGCCCGGCGAATACTCGACTTCCGGCGGATATTCACCCAGCACTTATACTATCGTTGCTGTGCAGCTTGCCATGCTTATCCGCAGCACTCGCTATCTGCCCAACAGCCTTAGTCCGGCGACTTTTTCAATCCTTGGAAACACCTACCCGGTCCCGACCTACGGTGGGCCGGGATGCCTGCAGGGTAACTGCCGACACTATGAATACCACTTGTTCCAGACAGTAATACCCGTGCGTAATGGAATATTGGAGCAATAAATGATTTTTACAAAAAGGTTCGTGAGCTTACAGTCGCTCATTAGATGCTCGGACAGAAATTCAAAGCGCACAAAACCCTCTGAACAAGATGAGCGCGGTGCAATACTGGTCGTCGTTTTGGTTTTAATATTTGCTATAACTTTGGCGCTGCTGGCCTATTTGTACCTCAACAAGAACAACACCCTCATCGCTAGCAATCTGGCGGTACAAAATGCTGCCCAGGAGGCAACAGAAATAGGTCTTCAAAATGCAAAAAATCTACTTTCAACTTTAGCCGCAAATCCGCCCACTTCAAGTCCAGGCCCCTGGTATGCAGTGCCCACATCCAGCAACACCAGACCAACTGCACCGGCACAAAGCTTTTGGCAAAACTGTGCAAACCAGAACACTTGTGGGGTAACACCAGTTAACTATGGAAATTTTAACTTTAATGTGTACTACGTTGTCTATCCGATTGGACCGAATACATCCAATGGCACATATTATTATATTGCTTATGTACACGCCGAGAATGCCAATAGCGGAGGCCTTGGTGTGACAATACAGGCGAATCTGGAGAAATAGTGATGAAAAAAATAATTCGAAATAAAACCCTTTCCACTCTGTTAATGAGTGCTATCACTCTGCTCCCGTTAAGCGCTTGGGCCACACCGCCACAGTCCGGCATCACCATTAACAACACGCCTGCCGGCAGTCAGCCACAGGTGATGATCATCATTGATAACTCGCAAGGTATGGCTGGCGTAGTCAAGGATCCTACTACCGGACTATCTGGAGCGATCATGACGGGTTCAGGTATCGTCACGGAAAACAATAACTCTTCTTCACCCGTCAATTATCAGTCTGGAAGTTCTGCTCCTATAGCTTATGGGTCTGCAAACAGCCAAGTACCGTATACAGTTAACTGCAACAATACTTCTGGCTTTACCGCACCGGCAATCAGTGTTTGTAATAACATTAACTCCAATGGATACAACTTGTATCTCGATAATAGCCCATCGATGTTGAATGCTGCCAAACAGGCTGTCTCCAACATCATTGGTAATGTGAACTATACGGATAGCATTCAGTTTGGATTAGAAGATTATAAATATTCTGGTAATTTGAATGACAGATACTCATCTATTTATTATATGTTTGAAAATGGATTAACTTCAAACTCTTTTTCACAAACAAAACCTGATGGCACTTTAGGAATCCAATATGTTAAAAATCCCTGTTATAACAATAACTCTAGCTCCTGTCAGAATATAGGCTATTATTTTTTTCTCCACTACAACTACACAAATTCACCAAGTTATTATGATCAGTATCTAAACATTAGCGATAGCAGCGATAACCCAATGATTAACAGCGTATTGTACTCTTCTTTTTTTTCTGGGAACAATATATATTACAACTATTACGGCGCACTAGGTTATAACTTTAATTATTATAAAACACAACTTACCACCCCAACTTATTACAATTATTATTACAATAATTACCAATATACCTACAAAGCGCCCACATCAATTTATAACGCGGCAACATTTAACGAAAGCGGGCCAAACTCTTTCGGTCCATCAAATCCAGGTTATTTAACACAAACACCGGAAGTCTGGACAGCGGCGCGTGGATATGCTTTTTTTGGGAGCACGGTAATAAAACAAACAAACTCAACTCCGCAAGGTAAGATAATAGCAAAAATAGGTTCACTGAATGCATTAACTGAAATCGCCAACGCAATAGCACCGGCACCATTGATAAATCCAGCCAGCAGTTTTGATTATGCCCAATCTTTTGTGCCTATTGAGGCTGGCGCTGGTCATACCCCCATGGCAGGCGCATTAAAAACAGTATTAGATTATTATGATAGTACTGGGTCATCTGCACCCCCTTCTACATGTGGTCAGAAGTACGTTATCCTCATTACCAACGGTCAGCCCACCCAAGGACTGAACGGCCACATATATCCGCCTTTGGGAAGTCAGGCAGCATCAACATTCGGTTTTAACAATATTACTGCGTCTACAGCCAGCACCTCAGCCAACCAAAATCAAGCGGCTGTAGAAGCTATCCAACAAGCGGCTGCACTAAATCAGGCGGGTATAAAAACCTATGTTCTGGGTGTGGGATCAGCAGTCAATCCCAATACTGCAGAAAGTGGCGCTCAAAATAGTGAGGCGCTTGATGGCCAAGCCATATTGACCGCTATTGCTCAAGCGGGCGGTACAGGTTACTACTATTCTGCGCAATCCACATCAGAACTCAACTCGGCCTTGTCTTCCATTATTGCGAATATTCTGAGCAACACCATTACCTCACCGATTGCCTCTACAGCCACCGCTACCAATAACTCTCTAGAATTTGTGCAAGAAAACATCAATAAAAGTACTGGGCAAGGCAATTTGTATGCCTTTCCGTTTAGCACAACCGGAGTTACGGCAACAGCTACTTCGAGCGCAGTCTGGAATGCCAATACCGTCATATCTACTGCTGTTTCTGGTTCCAGCCCGCTGGTTTATACCACAGCGCCAACCAGCTCAAGCGGTAACATCGTATCAGGTTCGGCCATTGCATTATCCACTGCGGCAAGCTCCTATCCAGCCGCTTTTGGTTCGAACCTGCCCAGTGGTTTGACGCCGAGCATCATTGCCAATTACACCATCAATCCTGCTGCATCCACGAACAGCGCTTATCTTGGTGGTAGGGCAGCAAACTGGACTCTAGGGCTTCCGACTACCAGTACGCCACAAATAATCCTGCCACCGGACAATTCTGTTTTGCTTTCTGCTGATAATGGCAGTAATACGTATACGACTTTTGCAAACAACCACTCTACCAGAAAAAATCAGGTTGTGTTTTCGTCCAATAATGGTTTTCTTTATGGTATCAGCTATAATGGGGCTACGGGCGGTTCACCCACCTTGTCCTGGGCTTGGGTGCCTTATGGTTTGTTAAACCAGCTCAAAAACTATAATACCTTTTGGCGTGGACAAAGCATGCAAGGTGGGTATGCTTCCATCGATGCCACTGACGCCAACGGGAATTGGCATACGTATGTTGTTGGTAGCGCCTTGGGTGGGGGTATATTATACGATCTTCAACTGACTGGTACGAGCACTGCAAGCTTGGCTAAAGTGGTTTCCGAAAATGATCTTGGAGCTTCTTTTACCCAGCCTATTTCTCAATCACCGGTTTTTTACCAAGTCACTACTACTGGCAATGATTTTGGACAGACTTGGGCCTTGTGGGTGGTTAACCAAAACATAAACTCAACTACCACGAGTTACCTGGTCGGCGTAAACGTGGGTACAGGGGCAACGTTTCATGATCAACTGCCTTTTGTTGCTTCCAGTGCATTAAGCATTGATACGAATAACAACCTGTATATTGGCAGTTCTAATGGATATGTTTACTCCATGCCGGTTACCATCATCCCCCAGATTTCCGGCACTACCACAACATCTGGGCAATTGAGCGGTTTTTCATCAATCATTACTGCTTCCAGCTTTGGCACAAGTACCAGTACGGCAGCCGCATCATATGCACCATGGGCAACGAGCAGTTCCGGTTTAAGCACCATAGCGCAATATATTACTACCAGTTACTATTTAGGCAATTATTACCTTACCGTGCAAGGACCTAATGGGTTCACCGTATTTCAGAAGTCAGGAACTATCTGGCAAGCCTTATGGGCCAGCTATACGGGAGGCGGCACAACCTATGCAGGTACAGACACCTCCCCGTCTATACCTGCAATGCCCAGCTCCTCAGTCTTGTCTGCACCTATTGCCATTAACAACGGGGCAATTATCGCTCCGGTTACTAAAAGTCCTGCAGCGGATACATGCGGTGAAAATTCTGCTTATTACTATTTCTATAAGCTTATAAATGGGGCCTTTCCATCAGGTGTTTTTGAACTAAACAATAGCAATACAACTGGCCCCATTCTCATCGGGTACGGTACTGCATATACGCCTACCATTATATCAACCAACGGCAGAACCCTTATTCAATCTGCTGCGGGTAAACCTGGCACATCTGGGCAGTTCCCTGCCTTCTATCAAAATGGAAGCTCGGTAAAGGTAATAGGATGGCGAGTAGTGAATTATTAAGTTGATTTTGTTGAATTGCTTGTCACTCAACAAGGGATGGAACACGGTGAATAGCTCCTGTTGAGCCGTTTGCTGCACAGAAGCGTTTTGCCCCCCCCCGGATTCAGGCCCGCCTGGAAGCTGCCAGCACCACAGAGCTGGAAGCCTGGGCTGAGCAGGTGCTGGATGGACTCGGGCTGGAGCAGATTTTTTCTGACGCCTGAGTGGCTTATCCTTGGCAATGGCTAAGGCGCTACAGCCGCGATTTAAATTTTAGGGATTGAATCACTATAAAAGCGCCTCAGTCCGTCCGGCGACTTTCGTTGACGTCATCAGAAAGCCACACTTTGATGAGTGATTGATAGGGCATATCGCGCTTGTTTGCTTCAATTTTGATGCGATCCAGCAAAGTTTCGGGCAAACGCAATGATATGGTTCTGGTAGAGGGTTTCAGCTTGGGAAAAGAGGCACGTTGAGCCTGACTCCAGTCCAGATAATCAGCAGAGTCATGATTTTCCCAAAACACCCTTTCTTCGGCTTCGTCTTTGAATTCAGGCGTCTTTCTCAGATTGCTCATAAATGGTCCTCTCTTTGCGTGCATGTCCCGCGCAGAAATCACACGAATCATGGTACCGCTTTGTCTCAACGTGAAAGTAATATGGAGCAACCTAGCATCATCGGTTTTACCCAGTGCGTGGTAACGGATTTCTGCGTGGCTGTGTTTGGCATCTTGCAGTACCAAAAGCGGTTCATTAAAGAAAACGGCCTCCGCTTCTGATTGGCTAACATCATGTTTTTCCACGATCTTACGTGAGTTACCTTGATCCCAATCAAAGCCTGCAACTTTTGCTGCCCAAATATCCATAAACGTATATTACCAACATATACCACAAGGTCAAAGATGCTGCTGTCCATCGCGTATCAGCGCAATGGAAACCTCTGGCAGCAATCCGACTGATGGCTTATTCTGCGCGTAGCGGGGTAGCGGAGGGCAGACCATGCAGGAAAAGGATGTGGTATCCAAGGATTTGCTCAAGCGCATCACCCTGGATATTGCCCGCATCCTCCTGGGCCTGGAGGTGGAACAGGCCGAGATCGTGGAAAGCAGCCATCCCCGGGTGGAGGAGCGGCGCGCGGATCTGGTGGCACGCATGGCCGGTCCGGCGGGTCAGTTTTTGCTGCACATCGAGGTCCAGAACGGCAACGACGGGCAAATGCCCTGCCGGATGCTCCGCTATCGCAGCGATCTGTGCCTGCAATGCTCGGATGAGGACATCCGCCAGGTGCTCTTGTATATTGGCAAGGAACCTTTGCGGATGGCTTCAGGTCTGCGCCAGACGGGGCTGGATTATCAGTATGAAATCGTGGATATGCATCGGGTGGATTGCGCCCGCCTGCTGGCCGAGGACAGTCCCGATGCCCTGGTGCTGGCGGTTTTATGCGATTTTCAGGATCGTTCGCCACGGGCGGTCATCCGGTATATTCTGGACCGGTTGCAGGTGCTGACGGAAGGCACCCCGGCGCGTTTTCGGGATTATCTGAAAATGCTGGAGATTCTGTCGAGCAACCGCAATTTGTACGAAGTCGTCAAGGAGGAACAGACCATGTTGAGCGAAGTCTTGATCACCGAATTACCCTCTTACGGGCTGGGAATGGAACGCGGGATGGAGCGCGGGATGGAGCGCGGGATGGTACAAGGCCTGACGCGCGGGATGCAACAAGGGATGGAACGCGGCGAACAGCTCATGTTGAGCCGCTTGCTGCAAAAGCGTTTTGGCCCCCTGCCCCCCCGGATTCAGGCCCGCCTGGAAGCTGCCAGCACCACAGAACTGGAAGCCTGGGCTGAGCAGGTGCTGGATGGGCTGGGCCTGGAGCAGATTTTTCCTGATGCCTGACTGCTGCAAGGGAGAACGCGGCGAACAGCTCATGATGAGACGCTTGTTGCCGGTATATTCTGGACCGGATGCAGGTGCTGACGGAAGGCACTCCCGGCGCACTACAGAGCTGGAAGTCCGGGCCGGGCACATGCTGTGAAACCGCAGCACGCTTCCTTTAGCGGTTTTAACTCAGCATTTCCGGTTTAATAAGCAGAGAATTACCGATTTTCCGTATGCGGGTACGCATATCGCCCCTTGGCGGTCAGAGCGATTCCCAAGGCTTTCATCACCGCGATGGTTGTCTTGAGCGTAGGATTACCCCGTTCGCTAAACGACCGGTATAGCTGCTCTCGGGAAAGCCCGGTCTGTTCGGCAATCTGGGTCATGCCCTTGGCACGGGCCACCACACCCAGGGCATGAGCAACATAGCCCACATCACCGGACTCGAAGGCGTCGGCCATAAATGCTGCGATAGCTTCCTCAGAGGTCAGCCCCTCGGCAGGGTCGAAAGAGGTCAATTTTTCTGTCATATCCGTCACTCCACTTGCTTTGCAATCCGCTTAGCGCGGGCAATATCCTTATCCTGTGTGCTTTTGTCGCCACCACAGAGCAGGACCATAATTTGATGACCGCGCTGTTGGAAATACACGCGATAACCGGGGCCATGATGTATCCGCAATTCGCTGATGCCGTCACCGACCGGGGATACATCCCCCGCATGACCGTAAGCCAGACGACTTAGCCGAGAAGCAATGAGGCCCTTGGCACGCTCATCCTTGAGTTTCATCCACCATTTCCGGAATATCCCGGTTTGCTGGAGTTCCATCACATGGTGGTTAACGGCATCAGCTCCCATGATTTAAGTGTAGTTTATAGACTACCAGCCCGCAAGGGATAACACCGCCATCCCAACCCTGCCTGCTATACCCGCATATCATCTCATTCCCGGATACAGATAAACTGAATCCATAAAACCGGCAGCGTCAGGTCGTTCGGCGCTCCTGTTGGATGCCATTATGGGTCGGATGTTTTTGCTGACGACGCGGGCGGAACTTTGCGGATCAGTTTAAGTCTTGTGCCTGGAGTTTCGATAGCTTGTTACTTGGAACTGAATCTGTACGGGGCTGCAGCCTAGCGCATATCCGCGCAATGGAAAATCCCTGGCCGCAAATCGGCTGATGCCTTATTCGGCGTAGAACAGAATGGCAACAGAAGCCCCCATGCAGGAAAAGATATAGCATCCAATGAGTTGCGCAAGCGCATCACCCTGGATATTGCCCGCATCCTCCTGGGCCTGGAGGTGGAACAGAAGGAGGAACAGACCATGTTGAGCGAAGTCTTGATCACCGAATTACCCTCTTACGGGCTGGGCATGGAACGCGGGATGCAACAAGGGATGGAGCGCGGCGAACAGCTCATGTTAAGCCGCTTGTTGCAAAAGCGCTTTGGGCCCCCTGCCCCCCCGGATTCAGGCCCGCCTGGAAGCTGCCAGCACCACAGAACTGGAAGCCTGGGCTGAGCAGGTGCTGGATGGTATCGGCCTGGAGCAGATTTTTCCTGACGCCTGAACGGCTTCTTCTCGGTATTGGTCATGAAGCTACGGCGGCTATTTAAATTTTAAGGATGGTATCATTGTAAAGTGCCACCGTAGCATCATGGGTCAGGAGGTGCATCGGTTCGACCATCGCTTGGGCTACGAGAATACGGTCAAAAGGATCCTGGTGATGGGTCGGCAGGCTCTCCAACGCCAAGGCATGTTCAGCTTCGATGGTCAGGAAGCGATAACCAGACTCTCGGAAATAGCGCACGGCGTCCTGACTGGATACGGGCATATCGCCACGACCCAGGCTATGCTTGATGGCGATTTCCCATACGCTGGCAACGCTGATCCAGATGCTCGCCTGTGGTGTTTGCAGCAGTTCTCGCGCCTGCCGGGATAGTTTTGGGCTGTCGGTGATTGCCCATAGGGCTACATGGGTATCCAGCAGCAGATTCAAAATGGTTCTTTGCCTCGAAAAAGATGGGTAAGCTCATCGTTGTATGCATCGATATCGTCCGGCACCTCGAATTTTCCTTTGGCGATACCGAGCCGTTGACCGGCAGGCGCGACATCCACAGCTACCAGCTTCGCCGCCGGGCGGCCATTGCGGGCAATGATGATTTCGCGTTCCTCCCCCTGCTCGATGGCCTGTACCAGACGCGACAGAGAGGATTTGGCTTGTAACATATTGATGGTCGGCATTGGGACAATCTCCAAAAAACCGCAATTAGTCTAGTCTGGCTAAGATCAGAGTGCAAGCATACCCGTCAGGGTGGCGATACCCATCTGGCCGCAAGTGTGCTGATAGCTTATTCTGCGCGGACTAGACCGACTGCAGGTGCTGACAGAAGGAACACCGGCGCAATACAGAGCTGGAAGTCTGGGCCGGACACATGGTGTGAAACCGCAGCGCGCTTTCTTTAGCAGTTTTAACTCAGCATTTCCATAAGCACAGAATGCCATAGGGTAATCGGTATCTCGCCTATTTTCCCGGATAGACGGCGTTTGTCGATGCTGCGGATCTGATCGAGCAGAATGCGCGCAGACTTACCCGCAAAGTCTAACTCGGGGCGGCAACCTAGTCGCTGTCCGCCGCTGGTGAGGGGAGCTATGATGACTCGGGGCAAGGTGTCGTTGAGATCGTCTGGTGAGACAATCAGCGCCGGGCGCGTCTTTCTGATTTCCGTACCGACAGTGGGATCGATGTTCACCCAATACACCTCGCCACGCTTCACCATGTCCAGTCCTTGTCGCCTTCATCCACGGACAAGTCATACAACGGCTCCACGTCATTTTCCGGGCGGTACCCCGCAAACCATCCGGCACGCAGCTCTTGTACCGGTTTAATAAGCAGAGAATGACCGTCCATGCAAATGTCCACATGGTCGCCGATTCCACATTCGGTCAGAAACGCCGATGGAATGAGAATGCCGCGCGAATTACCGATTTTCCGTATGCTGGTACGCATATAGCACCTCTCATGATATGGTCTTGCAATGTTATAACATTGTAATAATGAGCGCAAGAATCTGCCAGGACTGCCGGTGGCCTAGAGGTGGAAGAACGCTGCGCCGATCTGGTGGCTTTTTTTTGAGGCGTCCAGGATTTCTACGCCGACGATATTACCGTCTTTATCGTAGTCCAGGATAATGCCATCGGCTACTTCTTCACTTTCATGAATGGGCACCGAGGTCAGTTCCAGTTACACCGCATCAGCTTCTCTATCTACCCGTACTAGCATGGCATTCTCCTGTCGAAATAGGGGTTCCCTCAGAATTCGGAAAATAAAGCACGGTAAGCACACCGAATTAACCTCTTACAGGCTGGGAATGGAGCAGATATTTAAACCAGCCTAACCAAATCTGAAAATCTGGCTACCGTCCAAATAAGAATATGCGTATCCAGCAGTAACTTCATTTTCCGCTTTCAAACCAGTGTTGGATTTGATCCGTAGCCAATGTATTAAAATCATCGGGCACCTGAATCTGTCCACGCAGAAAACCCAGGCGTTTTACTTGGGATGCTTCTGGAGCATCAAGGGCAATCACTTTGACCTAGATATAGATTTTGATGTCGAGCATTGCGAAAAAAAATGTACATGGCGTTCTATCTGAATGACAACCTTACCTCTTGGCTTCTGCTCAAGCATAGGCTGCAGATTGCAGGCTTGTCCATGGAGGCATATCACTGCTCTTGGCGCATTATTACCCTTTTTTGCCAAGCAAGAATAGCATCCACTACTTCCTGATCAAAATCCCGGCTTTCATGATCTTTGACCAGCTTGCGGACCATTTCTACCTGACTACTGATGGCGAAAGTTTTTTTGATCTCGGCAAAGTAAGGGTCGTTTTCCAGGTAACAGTTTTCCTGCAACATGCTGCGTTTTATTTTCAGCTTTTTACCCGCATCAGACAAGCAAAGCACCCATTTTGACTGGATTTCAGTAACCGTGTATTTTTGCACCCCCTTGATAGTACCACTGTAGGGAACGTGCTCGACGACCCAGAACACATCGCCGGTTTCGGCATCGGCAAAATCCAGTTGTTTATGATAGGCGTCATTTTTAGCTATCAACATTATTTTATTCCTTGATTTGTGCAGATGCGCGCCAGAGCCCCAGCGCGAGCAACAACCAGGCTACAATCCAGGCTGTGCCCCCAAAGGGCGCGAATATGGCCCAGAATTGCTGACCTGTGATGACCAGCATATAAAGGCCGCCACAGAACAGTAACACACCCAGGGCCATGAGTAGAGCCGCAAGGCAGAGCAAGCGCCGGGTACCCCACAAACGTATCAGGATCCCCGCCAACACCAGCCCCAGCCCGTTGTACACCTGAAAATGTACGGCAATATCGTAGACATGCAGAGAGCTTTTACTTACCTGCCCCGCCACCAGATGGTCACCCATTGCGCCGGCAATAATGGCCAACGCGACAATCAAAGCGCCCAGAGCGGCGATTTGCCCACCCCGACGCACGCCTTTGTTCATGGAACATTCTGCCATCGCAATCTCCTCAACAGGCCTTCCTTATAGCCTACCTTCATGCCCTGATTCAAACTTTCTGCACCTTCCGGAGCCGGTAACCTGTGCTATGCTCTCATGGATAATTTGCGGAGGAGTACCAGCGCATGGCAACACACAAGATCTGTATTCTGGGTGGCACGGGTTTTGTCGGCAGACATCTGGCGGAAAGGCTTAGTCAGGAAGGACATCAAGTCCGTATTCTGACCCGCAATCGTGAGCGTAACCGCGAAAATCTGCTGGTTCTGCCACAGGTAGAAGTGGTCGAATGTAATGTGCATGAGTCCATCGCCCTGGAGCAGCAACTGCAGGGACGGGATGTGGTGATCAATCTGGTGGGCATTCTTAACGAGAACCGCCCCGGGCGAACAGACTACCCGCCCGAACGCCACGGCGATTTTGAAAAAAACCATATCGAATTACCCCGTCGCGTCGCCAATTTATGCGGGCATCTCGGCATCCCCCGCCTTCTGCACATGAGCGCTCTGGGGGCGAATCCCATTGCACCTAGTGCCTATTTGCGCTCCAAAGGTATTGGTGAAGAAATTGTGCGGCAGTCTGGTGAGAATAGCGCCCAAAATGGCTACTTCAATTATCTGAATGGCCCGAAACTGCTCTGGGGACGAGGACTCAAGGTAACCTCATTCCGTCCTTCCATCATATTTGGCGAAGGCGACAGCTTTTTCAACCGCTTCGCGCAATTACTGCGCAACATCCCTTTTTTCCTGCCCATGGCTGGTACCCAAGCAAAAATGCAACCAGTATGGATAGAGGACGTGGTCAGCGCTTTTGTGCAGTCTATCGACAATGAAAAAACCTATGGCAAAGCCTATGATCTTTGCGGCCCCAAGGTGTACACCCTGGGAGAGCTGATTGCTTATACCCAAAGTCTGATCGGCACCCACCGCAAGGTGATCCCCCTCTGTCCCCTGCTCGGCGACCTGCAGGCCGGGGTGATGGAAAAACTTCCCGGCAAGGTGCTGACCCGTGATAATTTGCGATCCCTGTCTGTAGATAACATCTGCAGTAGAAAAGACTTGCAGGAAGTGTTCGGCATCCAGGCAACCGCTATTGAAAGTATTGTACCGGGTTATCTGGGTGGGAAAGGCCAACATACCGAGCGTTTATCGGAAATCCGCAACCGGCGCTAGGAATGGCACCTTTTCGTGTCAACAGTCCTCTCAGGTTGACTGTTGACTATTCAATGAGTGCTGGATCCCTGATCACCCCGCCCGAACTGGGCGATGAGCAGCTCAGCCTGCTCTGCTGAAACCTCACTGAGAATAGCGGTCATGCCCGCCTGGGCGCGGGTATCTCCCTGGGCAGCCGCCAGGCTGAACAATTCGTAGGCGCTGGGCAGGTCTTGTTGCAATCCCTGCCCCTGATAAAACAGCAGCCCCAGGTTGAATTGCGCAGGCGCATCATTTTGGTCTGCAGCAGCGCTGTACCAGCGCGCTGCTTCCTGATAATTCTGTGGAACGTCGATACCTTCGGCGTATTTTACACCCATGTTGAACTGGGCGACCGGATCTCCCGCCTGTGCCCGCGCGCGCATGTCTTCCAGGTCATTACGAATACCTGCCAACGCCATGAGATCCAGCGTTTCCCCGTTTTTTGCCATGGTCTTACTGCCCCGCTTCGTGGATGAACTCATCCTGATCGTCACTCTCCAGGCCCCAGGCCGTCAAGCGTTTCCGGTCATTCATGGACCATACGGCACGATGCAGAGACAGCATGGAATTACGATCACTTAAAAGAATATTCCGCTCGCGGTTACTCAGTTGCTGCGGACCTTCTTCCAGCGCCTTGTGACAGAGGCTGGCCGCGCGCGGCCATAATCCAGTGCGATTGCGCTGCAGGGCGCTATGAATGGCATTGAAGCGCGGATCTACCACGACCTGCACAAAGGCGTCCCCCTCGATATGGGGCAGATAAGCCACACTGTCACTATCCAGGGCCTGCAACTCTTCGGGTACCAGCACTTCTTCCGGTATCACAAACAGGCGGTGCTGGCGTGCCCAGCGTCCCAAACCGGGCCGACTGGTCCAGACACCCAAGGGTACGGCGGCCATCAGCCCCCCCAAAATCGGCACCAGCCAGACAAAATGCCAGAATCCCAAAAAAGGGTAAAGGGCTACCGCAAGCACCAATCCCAGGGCAGAACACCAACCAAAAAACCGCAAGGCCACAGGCCAACTGGTTTCCTGATCACCGCGCACCTGAGCCCCCCAGCGTACGCCTTTTCCCGACAGCGTCTGAATTACAAATTGGCTGTGAAAAGCCATCCTGATGGGGGCCATCAGCACGGAAAACACACTTTCCATCAACATGCTGAGAATCAGACGAAACAAACCCCCAAACTGCTGACGTCGGCCCGGCTGACGGGCCACCCAGAGAATAGCCATCCACTTGGGGGAGAGCAGCAAAACCGCCGTTACGCCAAACAACCAGAAAGGCAGTGGATCGATGCTGCTTCCCCAATGAAATGGGGTGACCGTATCGTCATTTCCACCCCCGGCCCAATGCAGGGAGCCCAGAGCGCCGAGAATCAGAAACAATCCCCAGAGCGGTGCAGCCAGAAAAGACATGGCACCATTGATGAATAAAAAGCGATGGGCAGAGCGCAACCCCTCTCCCGCCAGCAGGCGTAGATGCTGCATATTTCCCTGGGCCCAGCGCCGATCCCGTTTCAGGTCATCGATCAGGGTGGGTGGCACTTCTTCATAGCTGCCGGGCAGACTGGGCACAAACCAGACTTCCCAGCCATTTCTAGCCATCAGGGCCGCCTCGACAAAATCATGACTTAACAGCGGACCCCCCAGGGGCGGCCGTCCGGGCAGCACCGGTAGCGCACAATATTCGGTGAAAGGTGCCGTGCGCAATATGGCATTGTGTCCGATATAATGGCCGTCACCCAACTGCCAGAAACGTAATCCTGCGCTGAAAACCGGCCCGTACAAATGCTGGGCAAATTGCTGCAGACGCGCATAGAGCGTTTCCCGGTTCACCGCGACGGGCTGGGTCTGGATAATCCCCACCTGAGGATTCCCCTCCATCATTTCCAGCATCCGGTACAGGGTTTCGCCATTCATGACACTATCGGCGTCGAGGACCACCATATATTCGTAATCGCGTCCCCAACGCCGGCAAAAATCGGCGACATTGCCACTTTTGGCCTTGTTATTGACAGGACGCCGCCGGTAGTGAATTTTACCGAAGGCATCCAGAGATTCGCAAAGAGCCGACCAGACCAGTTCTTCCCGGAGCCAGACATCCGGAATGCGAGTGTCACTCAGCAAAAAAAACTCAAAATGGGCCAGAGCCCCGGCGCGTTGCAAGGATTTGAAAGTCGCCTGCAAGCCTGCGGCAACACGTTCCACTTCCTCATTGTAGATGGGCATGAGGATAGCCACTTTATTGTGCGGATTGGGTTCCGCAAGACGCAACTCCGGACTGCCGGGAGCGGTATCCGTGCGCCCGCTCATGAGCAGAATGAAGCCAACCAGAGCCGTCCAGAACCCGGCGGAGATCCAGGCAAAGAGCATGGAAAAAATCAGAAGGGTCGGAATTTCCAGCCAGAGGGGTAAACGATCAGCCAATACCTGATCGAGCATCAAGCCGGCACTGCACGCCGGGAAAATGATAAAAGCACTGAGCCAATAGCGTCGGTAGCGGCTGATGGTTTCCCACGGCCGGGCCGGGGTACGGATCAATTCAGGCCTCTCCAGTGAGAACGCGACGACTGACCAGCACCTTGCTGCGGCTGAACAGCATTTGCCACAGGCGGGACACCGCGCTCAGCCAGGAACGATCCATGGGGAGAGAGGCCATCGTACTGCGATGAATGGCTGGAGCCACCTGCTGCCGCAACCAACGGCAGGAATGTAAATCCTGAGACCCATTGACCGGGATATTCAGGGAAAGATCCAACCGGGCATCCAACTCGTCACCATCACCCAGGGTTGCCAGCGCTTGATGCATACTGGCAAAAGCCCGGGCAGAGAGGGCATCCTGGTCTGCAGTCACTTCTTGCATCTGGGTGACCACCTGGGCGCGGATCCACAAGCGCTGGGCGTCGGTGAGCGCCAGTCGCGCCAGGTAACGCTCCATACGGACAAGAACCGGTGCGCTGTGGGCGACGACCATGGCCTCTGCTGACCAAGCCGGCAAGCCTTCGCCCGCAGGATTGACGCTGTAGCTTGATTCATCTTTAAACATGACACCTACTCCTTTGCCGCATGTAGAAGATAAGTCCAGGTATTGGTCATCACCTGCTTATCGAGGGTTAAATAACAACGTACATTACTCGGGGTGCCCGGCTGGGGTTGAATGACTGCAATCACCCGCCAAAAATGCGCTTTGGCGTCCCATTCCAGCTTTTGACTGAGCACCTTGCCGCCATTTTCAGCACTGAGATGCGCCACAATGGGCATGCTGCCGGGCAGATTTGTCAGCGCACCATCTGCAAAATCAATCACCACCGTACGCGCCCCGGGCGTTTTGGGGTCATCACCCAGATAGGTACCCACCGGATGGGCCAAGGGAATCAAGCCTTGGTTATCCAGGAAGAAGCGCAGGTTGTAGGCAAAATGCAGGGGGGTCTTCGGGGCGGGTTCCTGCGCAGGCACCCAGAACACATCAATATTATCCATGTCGCGGTTATTGGTAGGCAGCTCCACCAAGCGTACCTGTCCCTTCCCCCAATCACCCACCGGCTGCACCCAGACACTGGGACGCCGCTGATACTGGGTTTCGATACCTTGATAGGCGGAAAACTGACGATCCTGCTGAATCAACCCGAAACCCACGGGATGGTCCATACTGTAGGTCGTGGTTTGAATCTGCAGCGGATTATCAATGGGTCGGGTCAGCCATTCGCCATTACCATCCGCCATGACCAGATCGCTGGAATCATGCTGGGCGGGATGCCAGTCTCCGGCCGTAATGCCGCGACCATGCCCATGCCAGTACATGCTGGTGAGGGGAGCAAGCTCCAGAACCTGCACCGGTTTGCGTAGGTAGATGGTCGCCTGAACCTGTACAGTGGTACTGTCGCCGGGCTGGATGGTGAAACGATAAGCCCCGGTCGCAACCGGACTGTCCATGAGCGCATATACGACCATGTCCTGAGCGCCGGCTTTGGGTTTTTCCAGCCAGATTTCCTTGAAATACGGGAAAATTTCACCGGAAGGCTGGGCGGTATCGATCCCCAGACCACGGGCGGAAGTGCCATAGATGGCGTGTTTCCCGACCGCACGGAAATACGTCGCCCCCAGAAAGGAAATAAATTCGTTGTAACTGGGCGGCGTGTTGAGGGGGGCCAGCAAACGAAAACCGGCATAACCCAGATCGCTGGGCAGATCTGCAGGTACTTTGAGATCGCCGAAGCTGAAGTCGCTGAGCTTGAAGGGAATGGTACGGACCTGACCATTGATCACTTCCCGGATGATCTCCGGCTGATGAAACCAGGAACCCGGCAGGTAGAACTGCGCCTGGAAAGGGGTATTGTCATTTTGCCAGAGGGGTGAAGTATCCTGAATCTGACTATATTGTGCAGGAGTGAGATTTTTGAGGAAGGCAGGAATCGGCAGGGGCTTGGGATTGTATGACCGTTCCACCAGCCTGGAGGCCTTGGACTCCACCGTCTGCATGTTAAAATCGCCAGCCAGAGCCACAGCACTAAACGCCCAGCCAGTCAGGCCGAGCAACAGAGCTGAAGCAAGCTTCACAGGGGATATATGATGAGGATATTTACGCATACCAGCCATAAAGCAAAGCCCATGCCAATATTTTAACTGACTGTTAAAAATGAATTTATTAAATTTATCTCCGTCAATCTGTCGCTTCAGCCCGACGTGCTGCACCAGAATTGCCCGCAAACAATGCCGCGAAACGTCATGCAGGCAATCCCATGTTTTGAGCGGGAGAATGCAACAGTCTGAAAATATTAATTTATCGTCAAATCCTGTTAAACTGGTGCGGTAACCGGGGCCTAGTGAGCAGGGTCATAACAAATATGATGGCGTCGCTGAATAACAACAGCATTATTTATGGGCTCCACGAAGCTCATAACCAGCTTTTGAAAAAAGCTTCAAGCACATGAAAAGGATGAGTTTATGAAAAACTATCAAGCAGATATCACCATTATTGGCAGCGGTCCCGGCGGCTATCGGGCAGCGGTGCTGGGGGCTTTACGTGGCCGGAAGGTGGCCATTGTCGAAAGCGCCACCTGGGGTGGAACCTGCCTCAATCGCGGGTGTGTACCTAAAAAGGACTGGCACGAAACGGCCAAGTGGATTGAACAAAGCCGGCATTATGCGCAACGCGGGGTTGTTGGTCCGGCTTTGGCGGGGGACATGACCCAAGCCTGGGAACATCAGCATCAGGTTGTAAAAACGGTACGCAGCAGTTATGTCGATTACCTCAAGCGACTGGGCGTACAACTGTTGGATGGCCTCGGCAGTTTTCAGGATCCACGGACCATCGTTGTCCATGGTCATGATGGTGAAACCCAGCAGATACAGACTCGCTACAGCATCATCGCCACGGGCTCCACGCCCGCACTGCCCCGTGGCATCCAGACCATCCCCGGGAAAGTACTCACCAGCGATATGCTCTACGACGACGCTGCCCCTGCCGGTAAACGCGTCATTCTTATCGGTGGCGGCGTCATCGGCACCGAATTTGCCTATATTTTCCGGCAACTGGGCAAGGAAGTACAGTGGCTGGTGAACTCCCCTTCCCTGTCCCATACCCAGTATTCACCCCAGGCCAAGGATACTCTGAAGGCCGCTCTCCATACCCTCGACATTCAGGCCCAGGAACATTTCCGGGTGAGCCGCATTGAAGAGGACGCCTGGGGAGTGTCCGTATTTGCGGAAGACGGACGGCAGGTTCAGGGCGACTGGGTGCTGCTTGCCACGGGGCGGCAGGCCTTCACCCAGGGACTGGGCCTGGAAAACACAGCCGTTCAACTGGATGAACAGGGCTTTGTGGAAACCGATACTTATCTGGAAACCGCAGAGCCTGGCATTTTCGCACTGGGTGATGTGGTGGGGCCGATCATGAATGCCAATCAGGCCATGAGCGATGCACAGATCATCGTTCATAATCTGCTCAGCGAGGAAAAAACTGCACGCAATCCTGCCTGGGTACCGGAACTGGTGTATTCCGCCGTGGAACTGGCGCGCATTGGCCTGGATGAAGATACGGCCGAGGATGAGGGTTTTGAGCCAGCCGTGGGCTTTGCTGCCTTTGAGACTTCTCCTCGCGCCCTGGGGCAGGATGACACCGCCGGTTTTGTGCGGTTGCTGGCGGACATGGACAGCGGTGAATTACTGGGAGGCGAAATTGTCGGCCGGGATGCCGGGGAACTGATTCATCTCCTCGCCAATAGTGGCAATCGTGAGGAGGCCTTGCGCCGCATTGCCGAAACCCGCGTCAACCATCCCTCGCGCGCCGAGGAACTGGTCAACGCTACCGAAACGCTGGCGGCCCGCTGGGGACTGGAAGCACAGATTTTTGGTACCGGCGAACCTACCGACGCGCTTTAAGGTACTTTACCAGGGCGTGCCGAACACGCCCCATATTCCTACCAGAATGACCACAAAAGACAGGCTGAGATTGATGTTAGCCAACATTCTCACCTGTCCCAGCGCCTTGGCGCCTGCCTGCCAGTCCTGATCCCGCACTGCCCGCCGCAAACGCTTAAGCGGCGCAAAAAAGGTGTGCAAAACAATCATGACCATGATGGTGCCAAGAACAACCATCAGCCATACCGGAACAGACAGAGCGGCGAAACCTCCATAAAAAACAAATACCATGCTGTAGCCGGTCAACAGTAGCAACAGCGAGGCGATGAGCACCCAGAAAAAGAAACGCCGCAGCAACACATGCATCAGGGCAATGCGCGTGCTGTTCTGGCTGATTTCCTTTTTCAGGGTCGGGGCCAGTACCATCGTCACAAAAAACAAACCGCCAATCCAGACGATCACCGCGAGAATATGCACAAACTGCTCAATCCATATAGTATTCATGATGTTACCTTATTATCCGGCAGGATATTGTCCACAAATTGCCGTGCATCCGCGAGTTCATCCGCACAAATATGATGATCCATGGGATAGGTATGCGTACTGAGCACATACCCCTCTGATTCGAGGATTTGTCGAGCAATTTCCATATAATGCAATGGCAGAACGGGATCGGAACGGCCATGCCCCCAAAAAATCGGGACAGACTGTTGCGCTCTGGGAAGCTGCTGACGTAACGGCAGATAGGCGCTGAGAGCCAGCACGGCGGCCAAGGGATAAGCCTGATGTAAAGCCAGATAGAGAGACATCGCTCCACCCTGTGAGAACCCGCCGAGGATCAGGGGCTGGCCGTCGGCTTTTTCATGATTCAGCAACAAAGCCAGGCGTTGCCCCATGCTTTGCATGCCTGCAGCATCTTCTTCCGAATCCTGACCCAGACCGTAAATATCATACCAGGCGCGCATTTTGCGCCCGGCGTTGAGGGTAACGGACTGCACTGGCGCATCGGGGATGACCCAACGAAATTGTTTCTCGGGGTCCATATGTTCTGCGAGAGGCAGCAAATCCTCTTTGCAAGCTCCCAGACCATGCAGCAACACAATGCAGGGTGCCATTTCCTCACGGGCGGGACGAATCCACAAGCCTTCCGGCCAGATGTGTTCACTCATGGGGATGAGCCTCCTTCAAAGCATCCAGTTTACGATACAGGGTGCGTTCACTGACACCCAGACGCTCGGCCAGACTGCGTCGATCGCCCGGAAAAGTACCCCGTGCCCAGCGCAAATATTGCGCTTCCAGCTCTGCCAGAGGCACCAGCGCGTCCACTCCGGGCAGTTTCTGCGCGCCCTCTTGGGGGAGGGATGGCGCCGGCTGCAAAGCCGGGGGTAAATGCCGGGGAAGAATCCACTGCTCCTCGGCCAGCAATGCGGCTCTTTCGAGAATATTGCGCAACTCCCGGATGTTTCCCGGAAAAGCATACCGCTCCAGTAACTGCAGGGTTTCCGGATGCAACTGCAAGCCCTTGGCCACCGGAATGCGCTGAAGGATAGCTTCGGCCAACAGGGGAATGTCGTCCAGACGTTCACGCAAAGCCGGCAAAGTGATGGGAAACGTGTTGATGCGATAGTAAAGGTCCTGCCGGAAGCGTTCTTCAGCCACCATTTTTTCGAGGTTGCGGTGGGTGGCGGAAATCAGCCGGAATTGGGAGCGTAGCGGCTCTACTCCCCCGACCCGGCGGAACGTCCCGGTTTCCAGGAGGCGCAGCAGCTTCACCTGCAGGCTCAGGGGAATGTCACCCACTTCGTCGAGAAACAAAGTACCCCCGTTGGCTGCCTCCACCAGACCGGTTTTTCGTGTGTGTGCCCCCGTAAATGCCCCTTTTTCATGGCCGAATAGTTCACTTTCAAAAAGTGTCTCCGGCAAACCGGAGCAGTCTACCGTAATGAAAGGACCGCGATGCCGGGTGCTGGCCTCATGGACAGCCGCTGCGGCCAGTTCCTTACCGGTTCCGGATTCCCCGAGCAGCAGCACAGCCGCTTCGCCGGGTGCTACCCGCCTGATCAGGCGTATCATTTCCCGCCAGGCTGGTGATTGTCCGACCATGGCCGGTGCGACGCGGGCGGCATCACCCGGGACGACATTGAGCAGTTCCAGAAAGTAAACCACTTCGGCCCGCTCTTGCGGATGGGATATAAATCAATCCGGGTGTTACCGACATTGTGGGTATGCACCACATGCTGGTCCACACCCGTCTGCTGACAGGTATCCAGAGGACAATGATTGCCACTCTGCTGACAGGAAAATCCTGCCTCCGCCATGATTTCGGCACAACGCCGTCCTTGCAGGGGTTTGCCATCCCCAAAAGTCCGTCGATAGGCCTGATTGGCGGCCAGGACCGTGTAATCACTGCATAAGAGGACTGCCGGGGTACTAAAACAATCCAGTAATGAAGTCATTTCCGGTCGTAATTGCTTGAGCAAATCGGTCATGAACCCTCAACAATCCGGTGTGTGCCCTGACAATTGTAGCAGTCTCTGCCAGATCGTCTATGTCAATTTTGACAGTTGGCCAAGCCATGGCTGCCTGCTGATCTCCGCCGGCTTCACCTTCAAAGTTTTTGAAAATAATTAACCATTTGAATAGTATATACTTTTAAATTATAAAAATATTGGCATATACACATCTGAAAATGGCACGGACTTTGCTGATACTGCGTGTTCGTGAACCACTCAGGATGGAACCCATGATTTTCAGACAACTCTGCCATACGCACAAAGGCACACTCAGTTATCTGCTGGGCGATCCCGTCACCAGGGAGGCCGTTATCATTGATCCGGTGCCAGAACTTCTGGACAGCATGACCCGTTTCATCGATGAACGGGGGTTAATCCTGACCTATATCCTGCAAACCCATTACGATGCGGAGCAGCTTATTGCCGGTGAGCAGTTGAAATCGGGCAGCGCTGCCCGCATGGTCGCCCACGAAAGCACTAAGGATGCGGCTCTGGATCTGCGTCTGCGCCACAAGGACATTCTCTATTTTGGCGAGCAAAGCCTGCAGGTATTGCATACGCCGGGACACAGCCCTTGCGCAGTGACTTACTACTGGGAAGACCGCCTGTTCACCGGCAAGACCCTGCTGGTCAACAGTACCCTGCCCTGTCCCAGCAGCGATGCCGCACGCATCTTATATCAAAGCATTACTCAGCAATTGATGACTCTCCCGGGAGAAACTCTGGTTTATCCCGGTCTGGAAAATAAAGGAAGACGCCTGACCAGCGTTGAAGAAATCCGCCGCAAAGACCACTGGTTCCATAACAAACGTGGGCATCGGGAAATGTTTGAAAAATACTCCCGACTGTTCAGCACCAGTCAAGCTGTAAAAAACCCCGGGGCACCGGATGAAGAGGTGCACCGTTATAGTCCGGATCGTAACGCTCCGGTTTCTTTGTAGGAGGATGTTCATGGATATGTTAATCAATCCCACGGTGGTCGAGCTTTCGCGCCTGCAATTTGCGCTTACCGCTCTGTACCACTTTTTGTTTGTTCCCCTGACTCTGGGCCTGACCTTTATCCTGGCCACTATGGAATCAGTGTATGTCATCACCGGAAAGCCCATTTATAAGGAAATGACCCAGTTCTGGGGCAAGCTGTTCGGAATCAACTTTGCCCTGGGTGTGGCTACCGGCCTCACCATGGAATTTGAGTTCGGCACCAACTGGTCCATGTACTCGCATTTCGTGGGCGATATTTTTGGTACACCCCTGGCCATTGAAGGGCTGATGGCCTTTTTCATGGAATCCACTTTTGTGGGCATCATGTTTTTCGGCTGGGATCGGATCAGTGCCAAGGCTCACCTGGTCGTCACCTATCTGGTGGCACTGGGCTCCAATCTCTCCGCCTTATGGATTCTGATTGCCAATGGTTTCATGCAGGATCCCCGGGGCGGCACCTTTGATCCCAACACCATGCGCCTGGAATTCAGCAGCTTTGTGCAACTGATATTCAATGAAGATGCCCAGGCCAAGTTTGTCCATACTT
Organism: Acidithiobacillus sp. TH-A117; assembly: GCF_057473465.1. Lineage (NCBI taxonomy): Bacteria > Pseudomonadati > Pseudomonadota > Acidithiobacillia > Acidithiobacillales > Acidithiobacillaceae > Acidithiobacillus > Acidithiobacillus sp. TH-A117. Next base: position 194,691 of record NZ_JBYCKQ010000029.1, on the reverse strand, counting down.
CCATCGCGGGTTTTGTGACCGGCTCCATGTTCGTCATGGGGATCAGTGCCTTTTACCTGCTCACCAACAAGCGCAAGGACATCGCCCTGCGCTCCTTCCGTATTGCGGCTGTTTTCGGCGTGATTTCCACCATTGGTGTAGTCACCCTGGGTGACGCCCTGGGCTTTATTGATGCCAAGGCCCAACCCATGAAAGTGGCGGCCATGGAAGCCATCTGGAACACCGATTACAACACGGCATCCGCTTCCTGGAATCTGATTGCCTTTCCAGACAAGACGGCTGGGAAAAACCTGTTCGAAATAGGTATTCCCTATGTATTGACGCCTTTGCTGACCCATTCCGAAGACACGGTCATTCCCGGCATTCATCAACTGGTGGATGAAGCCAAACCCAAGGTGGTCAATGGCATCAAGGCCATGGTGGCGCTGAAGGAATACAATCATGACCACAGCAACCTGCAGGCTTTGGCGACCTTCAAACAATATCAGGCCGATATGGGCTACGGCTTCCTGGCCATGCAGTACGCTCCCGATCAGGATCTGAAAAAGGTCGATGCCGGCAATATGACCAGCGTGGTGGACAAAACCGCGCAGGAAACCGTTCCCAATGTCTGGGTAGAATTCTGGGCTTTCCGCATCATGGTGGCTTTTGGTTTCATCATGCTCGCCATTTTCGCCTTTGCGGCTTATTTCAGCCTCAAGAATGATATCGAAAAACATCCCCTGTTGCTGAAAGTGGCCATGTGGAGCATTCCCCTGCCCTGGTTCGCCTGCGAGTTCGGCTGGATTACCGCCGAAAATGGCCGGCAACCGTGGACGGTGTACAACATGCTACCGACCTTTGTTTCTGCCTCCAGTCATAGCGTCGGCTACATGATTTTTTCCTTGATCGGCTTTGTGCTGCTCTATAGCTCCTTCATCGCCGCCGAGATGTATCTGATGTTCAAATATGCCCGGCTCGGCCCGCAAAGTTCGCATCACGGGCATGACAAGGCTCCGGCCGGTGGTGGTATGGCAGCTCAGCCTGCTTTCGCCAAACCCAGCCTGAACAAGCAATAAGGAGTCAACATTATGGATCTTTATATCGGACTCAAAGTATTGTGGTGGGTGCTGCTGGGCGTGCTGCTCATGGGGCTTGCCATCATGGTGGGCATGGATATGGGCGTCGGCACCCTGCTGCGCTTTGTCGGCAAAAATGACGGCGAACGCCGCCAGGCCCTGAATGTGGTCGGCCCGCACTGGGATGGCAATCAGGTCTGGTTCATTCTCGGGGGCGGGGCGATTTTTGCCGCCTGGCCTACGCTCTATGCCACTTCTTTTTCGGTGTTTTACATTGTCATGATCCTGCTGCTGTTCAGCATGATTCTCCGGCCGGTGGCTTTTGAATATCGCTCCAAAGTGGCAACCAGCAAATGGCGGGACTCCTGGGACTGGGTGTTTCTGGTCTCCGGCTTTCTGCCCATGTTTGTTTATGGCGCGGCCATCGGCAACATTCTCGAAGGCGTCGGTTTTCATTTTGGCTGGGACGGCCAGTATTATCAGACTGAGTCATTTATCTGGTATCTGCTCAATCCCTTTGCCATTCTCAGTGGTCTGCTGGCAGTCAGCATGTCTATCTATCAGGGTGGAGCCATGCTGATGCTGCGAGGTACCGACCCCATCTCCAGCCGTGCGCGCAACTATGCCAGCACGGCCGGGCTGGTGGCGATTGTGCTTTTTGTGATCGGTGGTTTCATGATTGCCGGTATGCCTGGTTATCGCCTGATCAGTGGTGATCCGGGCATGCCCGCCAATGCGGTGAGTGGTCAGGTCGTGCATCTGGTATCCGGTGCCTGGTTGGATAATTACGCGGCCCAGCCGATTTTGTGGCTTGTGCCTTTAATAGCCATTGCCGGGATGCTTCTGGGTGCCCTGATGCTGCGCGCCAACAAGCCGATCATCGGCTGGTGGCTGGGCGCCATTGCCTGGATTGGTATTCTGGGCACGGTGGCTGCTTCCATGTTCCCTTTCCTGATGCCTTCATCAGACAATCTCAATCAGAGTCTGACCATCTGGAATGCTTCGGGCAGTCGTTACAACCTGATCTGGATGACCATATTTACGGTCATTTTTGTACCGACCATTCTCTCCTACACCACCTGGTGTTTTCGGGTCATGCGCGGCAAGGTCATCAAACCGGATCCCGCTGATGATCATGCCTATTAAGGGAGGTATTGCACCATGAAAAATCTGTTTACTTTTGCCGGGATGGCGCTGATTTTGGCCTTATCCCTGTTTCTGGCAGTGATTACCGGTGACTACGGCCCCTGGTACTTTGCCTGGCTGGTAGGGACAACCATGATTGTGCTGATTGCCGTCGCCGGCGCGGTCATGTACGAAAAACAGGATGGGGAGCGCCAGGGTAAAACCGGCCATTGACACTAAGGAGCCTGCAGATGCATCTGGAAGACTATATATTCTTTTTACCTGTGGTCTATTTTTTAATCACCGTTATCGCGTATTTTTATACACGCAAGCGGTTCTGAGACTTGCTGTGGGCCGGAATCTGTCCGGCCCCCTATACAAAAGGCCCGGATATTCCGGGCCTTTGCTGTTGAGAAAGCCCTCACAATCAGCGCAGATAAATATTTTTCCCCAACTTCCGGAAGTCTTCGGCTTTTTCCTGCAAACCCTGGGCACGGGCTTTTTCCAGATCTTCTGCCCCCTGACCACGGGCATATTCCTGCAAATCCTGGGTAATTTTCATAGAACAGAAATGCGGCCCACACATGGAACAGAAGTGGGCGGCCTTGGCGCCTTCCTGGGGTAGAGTTTCGTCGTGGTATTCCCGGGCTTTTTCCGGATCGAGACCGAGATGAAACTGGTCCTCCCAACGAAACTCAAAACGTGCCTTGGACAGGGCATTATCCCGCACCTGGGCACCGGGATGTCCCTTGGCCAGATCGGCGGCATGGGCAGCAATCTTGTAGGTGATGGCGCCTTCCCGTACATCATTTTTATCGGGCAGACCGAGATGCTCCTTGGGGGTGACGTAGCAGAGCATGGCGGTACCGTACCAGCCGATTTGGGCCGCACCAATGGCACTGGTGATGTGATCATAACCGGGGGCAATATCGGTGGTCAGCGGCCCCAAGGTGTAAAAAGGTGCTTCGTAGCAATGCTGCAACTCTTCGTCCATATTGGCGCGAATCATCTGCATGGGCACATGACCAGGGCCCTCAATCATCACCTGCACGTCATGTTTCCAGGCGATTTGGGTCAATTCTCCCAGAGTATGCAATTCGGCAAACTGGGCTTCGTCATTGGCATCGGCCAGGGAACCGGGACGCAGGCCATCGCCCAGGGAAAAACTGACATCATAGGCTTTCATGATTGCGCAGATTTCCTCAAAGTGCGTATAGAGGAAACTTTCCTGATGATGGGCCAGGCACCATTTGGCCATGATGGAACCGCCACGCGACACGATACCGGTCAGGCGATTCGCCGTCAGCGGCACATAACGCAGCAGCACACCGGCATGGATGGTGAAATAATCCACACCCTGTTCGGCCTGTTCAATGAGGGTATCCCGATATAATTCCCAGGTGAGATCCTCGGCCTTGCCATCGACCTTTTCCAGGGCCTGATAAATGGGCACTGTGCCAATGGGTACCGGGCTGTTACGGATGATCCATTCGCGGGTTTCGTGAATATGCTTGCCGGTGGACAAATCCATGACTGTATCTGCACCCCAGCGAATGGACCAGACCATTTTTTCCACTTCTTCGGCAATGGAGGAAGTCACCGCCGAATTACCGATATTGGCATTGATCTTGACCAGAAAATTACGGCCAATAATCATGGGCTCCAGTTCCGGGTGATTGATATTGGCAGGAATGATGGCCCGACCCCGGGCAATTTCATCGCGCACAAATTCCGGGGTCACCCGCTCTGGTAACTGGGCACCAAAGGACTCTCCACGATGGGCGCGAAACAGTTCAGGATGACTAGCCCGTAATTTTTCCAGGCCCTGATTTTCGCGAATGGCGACGAACTCCATTTCGGGCGTGATGATACCGCGCCGGGCATAGTGCATCTGGGAAACATTGGCGCCTTCGGCTGCGCGGCGGATTTCCCGACGCTGCTGGAAGCGCAGATCAGCTGTTCTGGCATCTGCCAGACGGGCACGACCATAGGCAGAACTGGGTTCGGGCCGATGCTCCAGAGGGGTATCCATCGCCGTCCACTGCCAGCGGGTAGCCGGAAGCCCGGCATGAATATCAATGGATGTATCGGGGTCCGTATAGGGGCCGCTACAATCATAAACAGGAATGGCGGGATTATGCACAACACTGCCATCGCGGTTACGGGAGTCGGTCTGCTGGATTTCCCGCAAAGGGATACGCAATTCCGGATATAATTCACCCTGCAGATAGGTTTTGCGGGAGCCCGGAATGGGGCCAAGGGTGATGGATGCTTCCTGTAAGGTATTGCTCATATCCGTAGGACGTGTAGCCATTGCGTATTCCTCCATGTTCCACTTTGCTGCATGAAATCTGATCCGGACAGAAAACGCGGGCACACTGCCCTGCTGCGCTTCCCTACGCCGGCATGACCCGGATCAGGTTCCAAGGGTTCCTCTCAGCCTGCCCCCTGGCAGACGCCCCTAGCGTTGATACTATTGTGCAAACTAAAGGATGGCATGCCTGACTGTCAAGCATTCATCTCGGCACTCACGCTTCTCGGTCAGCAACCAAAAGGTATTTTGGAAATTTGTTTTATTGTTTTTTCCAAGGCGTAATAGCAATCCCCAAAATACCTTCACGCTTCGCGCTTTATTGGTGCAAAATCTCATGGCATCACCAATTTGGTGCGTCTTAAAGTTCTCACATATCCAAGACCGTATCTTTATTAATCAAAATATTACCAATGTTGTGTAATATTTATTTAACTTCATTTCGTTATTTTTGCATCTTATATTATGGCATGATTATTGCTATAGATTGCATGATTCACATTGATATTAAGGTTGCATTTTATCAAGTGTCATACAAATGAAATATTGCTGTGCTACTGTTTTCCAACCCACCCCAATGAGGAGATGGTTATCATGCGAATACAGGTTTCCTTACTGTTTCAGCCTTTACAAAGCCTTTTGCGACAACTTCGGCGCGGCATTGCTTCGCAGATTGGTTCTGTACGTTCATGGATGCTTCCTGGTGACAGCAACTTGCAGCAGATCCGTTTTGAAAAACTGTTTCAGTGGGGTTCCGCAGCAATGATTGGAATGATCCTGTTGTTGGTCGTATCCCTTGCTGAAATTCAGATTCAGCTCGATAAGCAACTCATACTTTCCGGGGTTCTCGTGGCCATCATGCTTCTGCTCTACAATTGGGACCTCTGGAACCCGAGCAGGACCAGCCAAATATTGGCCCGCTATGCAATCATCTTCACCAGTGCCTATTTTGGCTGGAGATATCTCTACTGGCGGGCAACGGAGACCATGCCCACAGGCTATGGTGCAGTCAGTGAAGTTGCAGGACTGATCCTGCTGCTGGCCGAATCCTACGGATTCATCATGCTGATGTTCAATCATCTGGTGAACATTCACCCCATCGAACACCAAATCCCCTCCTTGCCTGTACATGACGAAGACTGCCCGAGCGTGGATGTATTTATTCCGACCTACAACGAAGAATACGAAGTGATCATTCCGACTCTGGCAGCAGCGGTCAACCTGGACTATCCCAAAAGCCGCTTCACTGTCTGGATACTTGATGACGGAGGTACCGATAAGAAGTGCCAACAGAATGATCCGCAAAAGGCCCAGGCCGCCCAACAAAGGCGCAACGATTTGGCAAGGCTGGCCGCTGAATATGGAGCCCGTTATCTGACCCGGGTGGCTAACGAACACGCCAAAGCAGGCAACATTAATAATGCCTTGGCTCAGTCCCATGGAGATCTGGTGGCCATTCTCGATTGCGACCACATTCCCACTCGGGATTTTCTGCGTAACACCGTTCCCTTTTTCCTGGGCGATGCCAAACTATTTCTGGTTCAAACCCCTCACAATTTCGTTAGCCAGGATCCCATCGAAAAAAATCTGGATCTGCCGATGGGACCTGGTGAAAACGAATTATTCTATGAGGTGATGCAACCTGGGCTGGACTTCTGGGGAACCTCCTATTTTTGTGGATCGGCGGCGGTCCTGCGAGCACCTGTGCTGAAATCCCTGGGAGGAATTGCCGGACAGACCATCACTGAAGATGCCGAAACCACCATTGATGCGATGCGGCTCGGCTATCGGACCTTGTACCTGAACAAGGCCATGGTCAGTGGTCTGCAGCCTGAGACCGTCACCGGCATGATTGTTCAGCGGGTTCGCTGGGGCACCGGCATGCTACAGATTTTCTTACTCAAGAATCCCTGGCTGCAAAAAGGCTTGAGCACGATTCAAAAGTTACTGTACACCAACCTGATCGTGTACTGGTTGTTTGCCTATTCTCGACTGGCCCTGTTACTGGCACCGCCAGCCTATTTGATTTTTGGGGTAACACTTTGTCATACCACACCATCACAGCTCATGGTTTATCTGGCACCCTATCTACTCAGCTCGTTGTTGGTTGCTCAGCATTATTATCGGCGGGTACGTTGGCCATTCATATCCCAGGTCTATGAGACCTTGCAAAGCATTTTCATCGCAATGTCAATGAGCAAAGTGCTGTTTCGGCCCAAATCACCCAGTTTCAAGGTGACGCCCAAAGGCGAGTATCTGGATCGCCATTTTCTGTCAGTTCTATCCTGGCCTTTTTATCTGTTGCTTGGCGTCAACATGCTTGCCATCTTTCGCGGAATAAACCTCCTCCAGCAACCAGGAGCACGTATTGACGCCATCATATTCGTCCTATTCTGGGCCGTACTAGATACCCTGTTTCTCCTTGCTGTCCTGGGCGTTACTCATGAAAAGCCCCAACGACGCTCTTCGGCGCGGGTACCCCTGAGAAAATCCCTGACCCTGGAGTGTGCTGCGGGTAATAGAATTCCCGCGCATACCGTTGATCTCTCCTGGCGTGGTGCAGCACTGGCTATCGACCGTCATACCGGCACCATTCAGCTGGGCGCTCCACTCATACTCGACTTTGGTGAGGGCCAACAGTTGCATGCAAAAATCAGCGGGTTGCGAGATGCGGTTGCCGGCAAGGAACTGCTCATCTCAGTGCGCTATACACCCAATTCTGCTGCAGATACGATGACCGCCGTGGCCATTGCCTACGGATCCAGCGACGATCTGGTCGAATTGGCCAAATCGCGGCGTCGGTCGCGCAGTATCATTGGCGCATTATTACTTTTCATCCGGCTGGCGATGATTTATGGCATCAGGCACCTCTGGCATTTGCTGAGCAATCTGTCACTGGGTGATCGCTGGCAAAGCTTGGCCTCAGTGTTACTTCGCGCACGCAAATGGCTGCCATCATGGCAGAAAAACCGGCAGCAGCAATTGGCATCGACGCTGGCACTTCCCGCACCATCACTTCCTGCCACCCAGACAATTGAACCCGATATGCCAGAGCAGCAAGCGACCTGGAACAAACCATCCCATCTCCCCGAAGAGGTCTTGGTATGATCAAACCGATCATTGTACGTTGGCTAGTCAGTTTCCTGCTTTTCTCCGTCGGGTCATGGCCGGTCTTGGCTGCCACTGGTGCACCGACTGCGAGTACCTCATCCACTAATGCAGCCACAGCGAACAGGCCGGTAGCATTGCCATTTGCAACCACTATCGGCAACAAGGAACCGATCCGCTTGCAGGGTCATGGAGCGACAGTGCGAATCCCCTTCTCCGTGCCTTATGGAGAAGATGTCAGTCAAATCCAGGTCTCTCTGCAGGGACGCATATCCCAGGGAATGAATGGTTCGGTTCTGCTGGAGGCAGTCTCCCATGACCAGGTGATAGCACAGGTTGTACTTAAACCTAACAGTGAGCTTGATAACCAGTTTGCCATTCCCACCAAGCATCTGGATGCTGGTTTTCATACGCTGGTCCTCAAACTTGTAGGCGTAGCGGGGGATTCGGAATCCAACTGGATACAAATTGATCCACGAACCTCTCTGTTCAGCTATCAGAGCACACCCAAGAGTATTGAACCCCGCCTCGACCATTTGGATTGGCTGTTTGACCGCGCATCCCTCGATTATGCTCCGGTCGTTCCCATCTATGGCATGCACTCTTCTGATTATATAGAGGCTCTGGCTTATGCCGCCCAGGGTATTGGGCTTCGCTATCAGTTTCTGCCCACCCGCATTCAGGTCAATTCCTTGCGAACCTTCCTCGGTACCGCACAAAAACCTCTGGATGCCGTGTTTAAAGACCTACCTGCCAAAAGCCGCAGCGCCCTGCTCATTGGTACTTCATCTGAATTGGCGCAGGTGTTGCAGGAATTAGGCACTCCAGCAATTCGCAAGGCTACGATTCTGGTTCGGCATTTTCCCGGTCATTCCCACCACTATATCCTGATACTGACCGGTACAGATCCAGGAGAAGTATTGATGGCAGCCAAAAACTTTGCCAATATCCAGTTGCATTACCCATCCGTCGCTGAACTGGCCGTAAAGACCTCGCAGAATTCCGGGCGATCGGCATTTCCTCCCCTGACGGCTGCTCCTTTTTCAGCAACCAGCTTTCCACTTCTGGCCGCAGGTTTCAAGACTACCACCCTGAACGGGTTCAGTGGACCAGTGAGTATGCAAATCTGGAATGGCGGTTGGCAGCGGGATGGAGAATTAAGTCTGAATCTGGTTTATTCGGCCGGCATGTCCCCCACTTCGGATGTCAATGTGCTTTTCAACGGCGCTCTGGAAGGTTCGATTCCACTGAATGATTTAACCGGCGGCAAATATCTGAAGTATGCCGTCAGCATCCCCAGCACTGAAGTGAAATCCGGTTGGAACACACTTACCCTTGTTCCTAATCTGATACCGGCAGCAACACATGATTTTCTTTTTAATGCCGAACGTGCCAATCTGCAACTCAGTGTATTTGCCAACTCCAGCTTTACCTGGCAGGGAGGCAATACCTTGCGGCATTTCGATCTGACCGCGCTGAGCACGGCAGGCACTCTGGGCACAAACAAAGACCAGACAGTCAATCTATTTGTACCTACCATGGCCAAAGACCGCGTTCTCTCAGCCATGGCCACTTTGATCGGCAAGACCGCCCAACGCTATGGTACTTCATTCTCCGTGCATACCGGAGGGCTGGATGATTTACGTCAGGGACCGATTCTTGCTGTGGCACCTCTGCGCCAATTACCCCATTCCTTTCTGACACATCTCGGCTTGACCGATCCAGCCGAGGGTGGTCCCGACTGGGGATTCACCCGTACCTTGCAGGATATCCCGGGAAACAGCGAAGATCAGCAAAATCATTATCACTTTTCTCTGGCCAACGTGGGACTGGCTTTCAGTTCCAGCTACGATGGGCACCCCCTCATCGTTTTTTCGGCATTGGATGATGATACTCTGAATGAGGCCATCAATTCCCTCATTCAGTTCGGACTTTGGCCACAACTGCGGGGTTTCACGGATTGGTGGCAAAACCATGGAAGAACTGTCCATGCCATCGCTATGGAAAACGATCCTTTTTACGCCTTTGGGACCAGTGGGGGCATAGGTGTCTGGGCAAGCCGCCACCTCTGGTGGGCAATTCTCATATTGCTGATACTCGCGGCATTGGCCTCGACATTGATCTATGCAATGGTGCGTAGACGCTATCATCGTCTGCCTAAAGAGTCTGCGATTCAGTCAGAAGGCTCCAAAACCGGGGGTAGATAATGACGAACTCCAACTCCTTTCGTACTCGCCTGTTCCGGATGTGCCTAATCATGGGGTTCACCCTCACGGTCCTGGCTCCGGCTAGCGCCGCAGCACAAAGCTTGCTGCTGGGAGGCGTACAGCGCTCTGCACAAAGCTCCTACAACTATCTGGGTTGGATTCAACCCATTGCTGGCGGAAGCCTCGGTCAAGGCTTCTATGTCCAGGGTTTCGCCAGTTATCTGCAATATCAATATCAGAGCAGTGCTGACGGAGTCGGCGTCCTGGTTCACGCGCAAGCCCCCGGCATTTCGGCAGGATTAGGTTATGCCTTCGCCGCCGGAGCACTGCAGTTCAATGTTTCTGGAAGCGTTGCCTATCAGTACTTTTCCCTGACCCCCGCCATTCCTGCGGGTGGTCCTTTCCAGAGTAGCGTCACCTTCATACCGCAATTGCAGGTCCATTTACCCCTGGGCAACGGATTTTATTTTTCTGGAATAGGTAGTTATGCTTTTGGTCAGGGCTCCTACTGGTCGCGAATGCGACTGGGAATACCCGCACTACCCTGGCTGCATCTGGGACCAGAATTCATTCCTTCCGGGGGCAGAACCTACAGCATCAGGCAGTATGGAGCCTTTGTTGATGCCAGTTTACCCGCAGGATGGGGAGTCACACTCGAAGGCGGTCTGCAGCGTCAAAAAAATCTGCCCGATGTGGGTTATGCAGCGCTATCATTAAGCAAAACTTTTTAACTGATATTGGGGAGGGATTGATTGACAGGGAAGACAAGTCCATCCGGGAGGTAGCAATGGATAAAAAATGGATCCGGATTGGCGTTGGACTTTTTTGTGCGGGCTTACTGATGAGCAGTAGTACTCAAGCCATGATCTTGCCTACACCTTTGGTAACCATTTCAGTGGCCCATTGGCGCAGCTTCTGGTCAGACTATTCGCATATTTTCATTGACGATCAGGGCCGCGTCATTGATTTCCACCAGCACGGCGACAGCACTTCGGAAGGGGAATCCTATGCGTTGTTCTTCGCTCTAGTCGCCAATAAACCTGCACAGTTTGCCAAAATTCTTTCGTGGACCAACAATAATCTTGCCGCTGGTCAACTGGGACCCAAACTGCCCGGCTGGTTATGGGGAAAGAATCCCGATGGGAAATGGATGCTGCTGAGCCCGCATTCCGCCGCCGATGCAGATCTTTGGCTGGCATATACCTTGATACAGGCCGGAAAACTTTGGCACCGGTCAGATTATACCGATTTAGGCCTGACCTTGGCGCAGACCATAGTCAGGGAAGAAGTAGTCACCATTTCTTTTTCCAGTCGTGTTAACGATCGCAGCGTTCATCTGAGTTACACGCCGATGTTGTTGCCTGGCTATTTTGGCTTCCACCTAGCAGCAGAACAATATGTATTCAATCCCAGCTACTTACCCTTACCCCTTTTGCTCGGCTTAGCCCAAGCGGACCCGCAGGGACCCTGGCAGCAGATGGCTTCGCAGTTACCGCAATTCTTACATGCCATTTCTCCCCATGGGTTTGCGCCGGATTGGATAGGTCTCGACAATGGCCGGCATTTCTTTGTGCCGCCCCAAGGTGGTGAAGGCAGTTACAATGCCATCCGCGTCTATCTATGGGCAGGCATGGCGACAGAAGAAACCCCTTTTGGACCGGAAATACTCGCCGCCTTGCCGGGTATGCACACATTTTTACAGCAACATGGGCTTCCGCCCTTGTCAGTGGATGCTGCGAACGGCAAAACACAGGGCACAGGGCCAGTCGGCTTTTCCGCCGCTCTGCTCCCTTATCTGGCAGCAGAGCATGACCAGTCCGCATTTAATCGACAACTGCAGCGAGTACAGGAAGCGCAAAATCCAGGCACGGGATTATTAGGTACGCCTAGCTATTATTACGATCAGAATCTGGCCCTTTTTGCGCTTGGCTATCTCAGCCATAGTTTTGATTTCGGCAAGAATGGGGCTCTATGTACCTGGTGGTCTCACCCAAAAACTTCAGCCAAATAGATCTGAAGGCATTTCTTGAGGAAGTAGCAATAGACTAACCATTCAGTGTTATCATCCCGCCCGTTCATGACCGTTTTTTGGAGTTTGCCGTGCTCAGCACCCATCAACTGACCATGCAGTTTGGTTCCAAGCCTTTGTTTGAAAATGTGTCCGTGGATTTTGGTGACGGCAATCGCTATGGCCTGATTGGCGCCAACGGCAGCGGTAAAACTACCCTCATGAAAATTCTCGGCGGCGATCTGGAGCCCAGCTCCGGTAATGTCAGCCTGAGCAGCGGCGAGCGCTTGGGCAAGCTGCGGCAGGATCAGTTTGCTTTTGAGGATGTTACTGTGCTCGACACCGTGATGATGGGGCACGCCGAATTCTGGAAAGTCAAACAGGAACGTGATCGCCTCTATTCCCTGACCGAAATGAATGCAGAGGATGGTATGGCGGTCGCCCATATCGAAAGTGACTTTGCTGAACTGGGGGGTTATTCGGCAGAAGCCCGGGCTGGTGAGTTGCTGACTGGAGTAGGCATTCCTCTGGAACAGCATAGCGGCCTGATGTCGGCTGTGGCTCCGGGCTGGAAGTTGCGCGTACTTCTGGCTCAGGCATTGTTTGCAGATCCTGATATTCTGCTGCTGGATGAGCCTACCAATAACCTGGATATTCATACCATCCAGTGGCTGGAAGAATTACTGGCGACCATCCCCAGCACCATTATCATCATTTCCCATGATCGGCATTTTCTGAACAGTGTCTGCACCCACATGGCTGATCTGGATTATGGCGAATTACGCATTTATCCCGGTAATTATGATGAATACATGCGTGCATCTACCCTCGTCAAGGAGCAACTCCTGGCCGATAATGACAAGAAAAAAGAAAAAATGGCGGAACTGCAGAGCTTTGTCAGTCGTTTTTCGGCCAACGCCTCCAAGGCCAAACAGGCCACTTCCCGCGCCCGCCAGCTCGAAAAAATCCAGCTGGAAGAAGTCAAACCGTCCAGTCGGCAAAATCCCTATCTGGTTTTCCAGCAGGAGCGCAAGCTCTATCGCTATGCCCTGGATGCCAAGGATTTATCCAAATCTTTTGAAGAATTGCATCTTTTCCATAAAATGCGCCTGCATATTGAGGCCGGTGAACGCGTGGCCATCATCGGCGCCAATGGACTGGGGAAAACCACCTTGTTACGTTGCCTGATGGGCGAATTACAACCCGATGCCGGCGTCATCAAATGGGCGGAGAATGTCAAGATCGGTTATTTTGCCCAGGACTATGCCCCGGAATTTGCCCGGGACATGACCCTTTTCGACTGGATGAGCCAATGGCGGAGTGAGAAAGACGACGATCAGACCATTCGCGGCGTGCTCGGCCGCCTGCTTTTCGGCCAGGATCAGGTGGGCCGTTCGGTCAAGGTGCTATCCGGCGGCGAAAAGGGCCGGATGCTCTTCGGCAAGCTCACCTTGCAAAAACCCAATGTGTTGATTCTCGATGAACCGACCAATCATCTGGATATGGAATCCATCGAATCCCTGAACAATGCGCTGGAAAAATTTGACGGCACCCTGATATTTGTCAGCCATGACCGGGAATTTGTTTCTTCCCTGGCTACCCGCATTATTGAATTTACGCCACGGGGGATTGAAGATTTCAAGGGTAGTTATGAGGATTATCTGCTGAGCCAGATCAGTGTCAGTGACGCCGGAAAAAAGGGCGTGAAAAGCCGATAACCAGTAGAAAAATCCCCAGCAGGAAAATGCCGCCGATCCATTTCCAGCGGACCATATTGAGGATATTGGCCAGATGCAACAGGCTCTGGGCTTCAGCATCCACCCCATGATGTACTGCCAGCACGGCGACGGCATTGGTTTTGAAGACCACCCCCAGATAACGAACGACCATCAGGAGCAGGTCGAAAATAATCAACCCGGTCCCTGCATACACCCATCCGGTCCGGGAAAAACGCGGCCATGCCTTAAACACGCCAGTCCTGCATGATCTGCAAAGCCGCACGCAGCATTCTTTCGGCTTCCTCAGCAGAATCCGCTTCGGTATAACAACGCAGTTCCGGAGCATTACCTGAGGGGCGCAGATGAATGATGGACCCGTTTTGCAGGGTCACCCGCAATCCATCGGTGCGATCCATACTCCGGGCAGGGCCGGCCACTGCGCCAAAAGACTGATTAAATGCTGACCGATTGCGGTTCTCATCGTCGCCATTGAAGGTATCCAGATGTTGCTGGCTGAGAGTGCCCGGAAAATTCTGGAGACGGTCACTGGCCGTAAAACGCGGCGGCAGACTCTCCAACAGCGTTGCAAGGGCCACGCCGCGCTCCTTTGCCGCTGTCAGCACGGTAAGCATGGGAAGAATGGCATCCCGGGTCGGTAGGGGCTGCAAGGTATGACCATGCCTCTGCAGGGGACTACCCAGCAGGAACCCGCCGTTGGCCTCATAACCGACCACCGGCGCTTCCCCGGCAGCCAGCGCCTCCTGCATGGCCGCAATCACGTAGGGTGAACCAATGCGGGTGCGGCGAATCCGGGCAAATAGTTGCGCACGTTCCAATGCGCTGTTGCTGCTGACGGGCGTGACGACACTATGGGCACCCAGGGCTTGGGCCGTCAGCACGCCCAGCACGTCCCCCCGCCACCAGCGACCACTGGCATCGGCAATCATGGGACGATCCGCATCTCCGTCGGTAGTCAGCAAGGCATCCAGTTGATGTTCGAGCACCGCTTGCCGGGCTAGTAGCGTATCCTCAGGGCGCAGGGCTTCCGTATCCAACGCCACGAAGTCCGCAGAACGCCCCAGAGGAAGCACTTCAGCGCCAAGATCCTCGAGCAAGTCCACCAGAAGATCCCGGGCCACCCCGGAGTGCTGATAAACACCGAGCCGCAGCCCTGCGAGACTGTCCTCGCCAAAAAAATCCCGATAACGCTGCTGATAAGCCAGCAGATAACGGGCATCCGCTTCCGGCAAATGCGGCGCCTGCAGCAAGCTCCCCGCCTCCGTAAACAATCCCGGAGCCACCTGCATGTCCTGAGCGAGAATACCGGCTTCGTCAGCTTTCATCAGTTCGCCGTGAGGACGATTGAACTTGATGCCGTTGCGGTCGAAAGGAATATGACTGCCGGTGACCATCAGTGCCGGAACACCGGCCGACAAACCGGCATAAGCCAGAGCCGGAGATGGCAAATAGCCAGCGAATTGCGGCAACCCGCCCTCAGCCAGCACCGCTGCCCAACTGGCAGCAAGAATACAGGGCGTGCTGGGGCGCAAGTCTCCGCCCAAAATGACCTGATTACCTTGGTGATACTCGCCGATCTCGCGGAGATAGCGCAGGAAGGCCCGCACATGGACGTAAACCACCTGGTCTGTCAAATCGCTCACCAATCCCCGCAACCCGCTGGTGCCAAATGCAGCCATATCCCCTCTGCTCCTTTTTCCGCGACTAAATTTCCACGACTTATGGGCATGATAACCAGTTCAGGGCCATGACGATATAACCACCCCCTCCCCAGACCGGTCCGGCCTGTGTATGATGAAGGTTTCGCCTTCACAAGAAATTTTCGCTTTCGCTCATGGCACATAATGATGACTGGATGAACTGGCACCATGCTCCTGCTATGGCTCCCAGCCTGGATACTTACGATCAAAACACCGTCAGGCACTGGCTGGGCGAGCAGGAGATCCGCAAGGCACTCCCCTACCGCCAGGCAGTCCAGCATCTGCAACGCCTTACCGATACGGAACTCAGTGCCCAGGTTCAGGGTAGCGCCCGTATCCCCTATCGGGTGGATATTCACCTCAGCCAGGGCCCCCTCATCAGCTTGTGTACCTGCCCGGTCGGCAGGCACTGTAAACATGTGGCGGCCGTTTTGCTGGCCTACCTGCAGGAACGCGGTACGCTGCAACCCGTCGATGGTCCCAGGCCCCATGTCATGCAATGGCTGGGCGCTTTGCGTTCGCATCTGCATCCGCCACCGCGCAAAATCCCGAGTACCACCTATCGCCTGCACTGGATTCTCGAAATACGCGGACATCTGCAGCAAGGCCCTATCCTCTATTGTCTGAAGGCCCGCTTCAATAAACAGGGCGTTTGTAATGAGCTCACCCCGTGGAGCAACTTTGAGCCAGCCCTGCGGCGTCCGCCCAGCTTTCTTGATGAAACGGATCAGGCCGCCATCCGCCGCCTGCTCATCGAAGACATTTACGCCAGTCGCAGCGGTCATTTCATGTTGGGGCCCCGTCATGGCAGCGCGGCACTGAGCATGTTGGCCGCCAGCGAACGTCTGTTCATGAATAAACCCGGTTCTTCACCACTACGGATGGGGGATCTTCGCAGCGCTAAACTCATCTGGAAAACAGGCAAAGCAACCGGCTCCAAAGACAGCGAGCAATTTCCGGTACTGATCACCGAGCCGCCCGCCCTGGTACTGCTGGCCCTGGATACCCCCTGGTATCTGGACAGTGACAATCTGGAGATCGGGCCCGTGGATACGCCCATCAAGATGGCGGTTTTGCAGGACTTGTTGCAGGCTCCTCCCCTCAATATCCAGGAAGCCGCCCTGCTCCGCAATCTCCTGGAAGAATCGGCCCCGGATCTGCCGGCGCCAGTTGTAGACCCCATCAAAGATCTTCCGGTCATTCATGCACCGCTCCAGCCCCAGCTATACTGTGACACCCTGTCGTTGATGGGCATGCAGTCCTATCGCCAGTACCCCAGTCTGTGGAGTTCCAGTTGTCGTTTTGATTATGGGCAACCTAGTTTTATTTACGGCCCTGCCCAAATTGCCGTGGATGACGACAGTGAAATCCAGACCCTGGACAATGGTGAAACCGTGCGGGTTCAACGGGATCGGGAAGGCGAAAAAAATGCTCTGAAAATCCTCGCCAAAACCGGCATGAAAGCTGCCAAGGCCAGTCTTTTTCATAGTCTGTCTTTACTTCCGCAAAACATATACGGACTGGCGAGCGAAGATGACTGGACAGAGTTCATGCAGGAAGGGGTGCAAATGCTGCGCGAGTACGGCTGGGAAGTACGCTGGCCGGAAGGTTTTCGTCATCACTTTTTGCAGATTGACGCCTGGGACATGCAGGTTGACGGAGAAGAAGCGGGTTGGCTGGGCCTGGATGTCGGTATTGTGGTTGAAGGAGAAAGACTGGCGCTGGCCCCCCTGCTCGGCGCTCTCTTTGCCCGGGACGGGCGCTGGCTCAGCCCCGGAGGCTTGAGCAGCATCCCGGATACGGAAAGCATTCACTTACATACCCCCTCGGGCGTACCCATTCAAACCCAGGCGCATCGTCTCAAACCCCTGGTCGGCACCCTGATTGATCTTTTCAGTCTGGGAACTGCCGGTCCTTTAAGGGTTTCCGCCTATGATGTTACGCGTCTGACCCACATGGATATGGATCAGTGGCGCAGTGAAGGTATGGAAGCCATCCGCCGCCTGAGCCAGCGCCTACCCCAGAGTGGCGAAATCCCCCCCGTCGAGGCACCACAGGGTATTGCTCTGCCTTTGCGGCCCTATCAACAGGAAGGTCTGGCCTGGCTGCAGTTTTTACGAGAACACGATCTCGGCGGCATTCTTGCTGACGACATGGGCCTCGGCAAAACGGCTCAGACTCTCGCCCATATCCTGCTGGAAAAAGAAAGTGGACGCCTGCAAAATCCGGCCCTGATCATCATGCCCACCTCGCTGATTCATAACTGGCGGGAAGAAGCTGAACGCTTTGCCCCGGCATTGCGGGTGCTTTCCCTGCACGGCAAGGAACGGCTGGGACTTTTTCGGGAAATGGGGCATCATGATTTGATTCTGACCACCTACCCGCTGGTCTGGCGGGATATTGACCTGCTCAAAGCCCAGCAGTTTCATCTGCTGATTCTGGATGAGGCGCAAATGGTCAAAAACGCCCAAAGCCGTGCCGCTGAGGCTATCCGCGAAATACCCACTCACCACCGCCTGGCCCTGACCGGCACGCCCCTGGAAAACCACCTGGGTGAACTTTGGGCGCAGTTTGACTTTCTCCTGCCGGGATTCATGGGGGATTTGCCCAGCTTCCAGAAAATCTGGCGTAATCCCATTGAACGACATGGAGATGTTGACCGTTTGAGCTTGCTCGCCAAACGCGTCCGTCCTTTCATTTTGCGTCGCAAAAAAGAAGAAGTTGCTCAGGAACTACCCGAAAAAACCATCATTATCCGTTCGGTGGATATTGAAGGTACCCAGCGCGATCTCTACGAAACGGTGCGCAGCGCCATGGACGAACGGATCCGCCAGGAAATTGCTGCCAAGGGTTTCCAGCGCAGTCAGATTGTCATTCTCGACGCCATGCTCAAATTACGACAGGTCTGCTGCGACCCGCGCCTGCTCAAAAGTGAAAAAGCCCGCAAGGTTCAGGAAAGCGCCAAACTGACCCTGCTCATGGAGATGATTCCCGAACTCCTGGCCGAAGGCCGACAGATTTTGCTGTTTTCCCAGTTTACGGAAATGCTGGCTCTGATCAGTGCGCGTCTGGATAAAATACATATTCCCTATGTGCAACTCACCGGCAGCACCCAGGACCGCAAAACACCCATCGATCGCTTTCAGCGCGGCGAGGTTTCCCTGTTTCTCATCAGCCTCAAGGCGGGGGGCGTGGGTCTGAATCTGACGGCCGCCGATACCGTGATTCATTATGATCCCTGGTGGAATCCGGCCGCCGAAAATCAGGCCACCGATCGCGCCCATCGCATTGGTCAGCAGCGCCGGGTATTTGTCTACAAGCTGATCGTAGCGGGGAGTATCGAAGAAAAAATCCTGGCTTTACAGGAGCGCAAAGCGATTCTGGCATCCGGCGTACTGGACAAGGCGCGCAAGGAGAAATTGCAGTTTGGTCCGGAAGACCTGGCTTCACTGTTGGCCCCCTTGCCGGAAAACAGCCGCTAAAAATCCATGAAAACTTTCTGACGAGATCCGCTCATGGCACTATAATGGGGGGCAGGTACATTATTTCCGGGATTGTTCATAGTGATCCATCCCTCATAAATATCAGGAAACAGACATGAACCAGCAAGAAGAACATCGTCGCGATCGCTTCATTATCAGCGGTGCCCTGCATGGGGTTACCGACTCGGCTCTGGCAGAACTCAAATTTTTTGAGGAAATGGGCGGGCATGTGGAGGTGCTGCCGGATAAACATCTGGTGCTGATTCAGTATGATGGTCGCTGCGGTGCCGAGGCTGAAGCCAAGATGGTGCAGATTTTAAAAAAGGCCGGTGAAAACTGCGACTCCCACGGCGTCATCTGTCACGGCAAGGATCACTGCGAACCCCTGAATCTGCATGTAGGCCCGCTGGCCAAAGATCATCCGCAACGTTCTCATTCACTGGCCAAACATCTGGGCCGCTGGCTGCATATCAAAAAACAATCATGAAAAATCGCTTGATTCCCTGGCTGCTGGCAACAGGAATGCTGGCCCTGTCCAGCAACGCGATCGCTGATCACATCCCTCTTTCGGCAAGCCAGGAGTCCTTGCTGCAGAGCGCCGCTCAGGCCTTTGCCCAGGGCAATTATCTCCCTGCAGCAGCGGCTTTTCCGGCACTGGCAAATACCTATATGGGAGCCTGGGTGGGTTACTGGTCCCTGCAACCCCGTCTCAACACCCTGACTCAGGAACAATATCTGCAATATTCCGCGCAGTTTCCTGACGGTGTGGCTCACCACTTGCTGCGCCGGCAATGGCTGCTCCAACTGGCCCATCGTCAGGACTGGAATGACTTTACCACGGTTTATCAGTCGGGAAGCAAGCCGGATCTCATTGAATTGCGCTGTGACGCCTTCCGCGCCCCCGCCTTGCAAAGCACAGCGGTCGTTTCTCCTTATTTTTTATGGAGTAGCGCTCCGGCCAATAACCATGCCTGTAATGCCATGGCCCGCGACAGCCTGCAGCAGGGTCTGATTACCCAGGAACAGCTCTGGCAACGCCTGCAACAGATGTTTACAGCCAGGGCTTTTACGGCCGCCCGCCAGTTTGCGCCCTACCTGAATGGTCGTGGCGGAGCACAACTCGTGTCCGTCATTGACCAACCGGAGCAATGGATTCAAACCCAAATCCAGCAATATGGCAGCGGCCCCTGGCCGGCAACTCCCGCCCGGCTGCTGGAACTGGCCTTATTGCGTCTGGCAGCCCAGCAACCCGATCAGGCCGTGCAATATGTCGCGCAACTCCAGACCCTGGATGCCCGCCAAAAAGCAGGGGTTCTCTATCAGTCTGCCTTTCAGGCAACCCAATCTTTTCGCCCTGATGCCGGTCAATGGTATCAGCAGGCTTATACAATAGACCCGCAGTTTCACCCGCGCCCTGAGGTGCTGGCCTGGATGATCCGTACCGCCATTCGTGATGGGCGCTGGGCCATGGTCAGTTCGGCGCTCTCCCTCATGGATACAGCGCAACGTCAGGATCGGCAGTGGCAGTTCTGGAATGCGCTAGCCCATCAAAAAATGGGGCAGATCGCTCAGGCCAAGGCAGAATTTTCCACCCTCGCTTCACCCTGGACATATTACGGACAATTATCCATGGCCGCCCTGGGACAATCCCTGCGCCTGGATCGGGCAACTCCCGAGCTGGAGCCGGTGGCCTTGGTAGCATTGCCGGAAAATGATTCGGAGCGGGCCGCCATCAAACTCTATCAGCTGGGACTGTATTACGATGCCTTGAGCGCGTGGGATCATTATTTGAAGTCTCTTACTGATCCTGCCCAGATTCAGGCGGCAGCGCGCATGGCTTTCCAGCAGCAGGCATGGCTTCTCGGCATTCATGCCAGCAGCCTCATCCCGGATGGCGGGGATTGGCGGCAGGGTTATGTGCTCCCCTACGCCGGGGAAATCAGTACTGCCGCCCAACGCACCGGACTGCATCGGGCTTTTCTGGCAGGACTGATTCGCCAGGAATCCGGTTTTGCTTTTGGGATCCGTTCGGATGTCGGCGCACAAGGATTGATGCAGGTCATGCCGGCTACAGCCGCCTGGCTGCAATCCCACATTCCCGCTGCGGCCAATGCGGATCTGCATAGCATCCGGGGGAATCTGGTACTGGGTTCCAATTATCTCAGCCTGCAACAACAAAGCTTTGGCGGCTCGGAGTTACTGGCTGCAGCCGCCTACAATGCCGGCCCCGGAGCCCCCAAACGCTGGCTGAGAAGCTGGACAGGACCGACCCAAGGCCCCTGGGCAGGCCCCATATTTACCGCCAACATCCCCTATCAGCAAACCCGCCATTATGTGCAGAGCGTGCTCACCAACACCATCATCTATGCCGCCATTCTCGAACATCGGGCTCAGGATATCTGGCCTCACTGGCAACTGGCACCCGCGCAATAGGCATGTTAATTGTCCAGAAGTACCGGTTTGTAGCAGCGTACCCAATCAGGAATGGCTGCAGCCGGCATCGGTTTGGCGATGGCGTAACCTTGCAGCAGATTCACCCCCAGCCTTTCCAGCTTGCGCGCATGTTCCAGAGTCTCCACGCCCTCCGCCACAATTTCCATCCCCAACGCCTGGGCGGTAGAGGTGACGCCAGTGACAATGGCCAAATCCTTATCATCCACCAGAATATCGCGCACAAAACTCTGATCAATTTTAATGGTTTGCGCCGGTAATCTCTGCAAATAGGTCAGTGAGGCATTACCCGTCCCGAAATCATCCAGAGCAATGTGGATACCCAGCGCATTAATGGCCTGCAAGGTCATGATAGCCGAAGGGAAATCCAGCATCGGTGCACTTTCCGTCACTTCGAGTTCAATCAATTCACGGGGAAAATCGGGGTAACGTTCCAGAACAGCATGCATATCCTGCATAAAGCTGGAATCCAGCAAATGCCGGGCACTAATGTTGATACCTATCCGCAGCCGAATCCCTAGCTCCAACCAAAGTAGTCCTTGATGGATGGCACTATCCAGCACAAAACGCCCGATTTTCCCTGCCAGCAGCGGATGATCCAGCGCACTGAAAAAAGTTTCGGGGCTCAGTAGCGTACCATCCCTCCTATCCAGGCGTAACAGGGCTTCCACGCCGAGCACCGGACCGTGCAAGGCCACCAGGGGCTGATACCACAGCACCAGGGCGCTTTCTTTCAGCGCTTGTTCGGCAAGGCGAACCCCCTCAGCAATGGCTTGCTGACGCGCTTCCAGAACCTCGTCATAAAAAGCAAAAGTATTGCGACCCGCCGCCTTGGCTGCATACATCGCCAGATCAGCCAGGCGCATCAACTGCCCGGGAGTGTCTGCATCCTCGGGAAAAGTTGATAAACCAATGGTTGCCGACACAGTGACCAGGCTGCCCAGCACTTCTACCGGATCAGTAATTTTTCTTAAAGCCTGAGCCAACATGGATTCGATGACGGGTTTATCGAGAGGGGAAAGAAGAATCAAACCAAATTCATCGCCGCCTAGACGGGCAATGATATTATCCTTACCAAAAAGCCTTTTCATACGTTTCGCCAAGGCTTTCAGCAACAAATCTCCACTATTGTGCCCAAATAGATCATTGACTTGCTTAAAGCCATCCAGATCAAGGATGGCCACATAAAATTTTCGCTGATCTCGACCATCATGCTGACAGATCTTTTCCAACTCATGTTGAAACAGTAGCCGATTGGGTAATTGAGTCAAATAATCATGACCCGCTTGATGCGCAAGTTGCTCTGCCAATTGCCGACGTTGCGACACATCATGAAACACCAGAACTACCCCGAGTATTTCTCCACTGCGCGAACGGATCGGCGCAGCCGAGTCTTCAATAGCATACTCTGATCCATCGGCACTGATCAGCGTGGTGTGATTGGCCAAGCCTACAACCCGACCTTCGTCCAGCACTCGACGGACGGGATTAGCGACTGTCTCTCGCGTTGTTTCATTGATTATCTGAAACACCGTGTCTAAGGGTTGTCCTTGTATTTGGGCAATTTTTTTACCCAGCATATTTTCCGCCACGGCATTGGCACCGGTTACTCGCGCCTGAGTATCTGTAGTAATGACGGCATCACCGATGGAAGCCAGCGTAACCTCTGCACGCTCCTTGGCCTCCCAAATAGCCGTCTCTGACTCATAACGTAACTGTTCCTGTAACTCTGTTGAGCGGCGCAAATAGTGATAAATCACCCAGCCCAATAATCCCAACAGGACAATGACCACAGAAGGGCCTGACATACTGCGGCCCCACATCCCCCATAAACTACTCCGCAGCACACTCGCACCGGCAACCAGCGGATAATGGGGAGTATCCTCCACCGCTCCCAGCCGCCACTGCCCTACGGCTTTGGAATACCCCAGATAGACTCCGCCAGTAGAGTGGACGTGGGAAGCTACATAACGTGCCGCTATACCCGTTTGACGTACCGCAAAGGAAGTTTTATTCGGTGGCGGATTACGGGCAACCAGATATCCATCCCGCCGGATTAAAAACAAGCCGGTATGAGTCTGCAAGGGATAACCTGACCACGCTTTCAAGCCGCCATCAGCCAATGGCATCAATAATGTAACACAGAGAACCAGATGATTATCCAGAAACACGCGTCGTTTGAAAGGAATAAACCACTCATTGTTGCTGATATCCGGAATCAAAGATCCGATATAAAAATTCCTGGATAATTTATAGAAGTGTTTATTTTCATACGCTGAATTTCTCAGCAATGGACCAGGATCGTGATCCATAGCATGCTCTTCAACGAGCAGTGGCCCCCCGGGAATTTCCAGATAAATCGATTGAATCTCTGGCTGTGCTATTAGATACTTATTTAATAAGTGTTTATAATCTGGATGTTGCTTGGTGGATAAAGCAGCCAGAGCATCTGCCAGAAGATCTGTAGAAGACTGAATACCGGAAATATCCAGGGCAGTGCTCCGGGCTAGGGCGACCGCCAGAATTCGCAGGTCACCACTTTCCTCAGCATACACCTTATTCCAGGTATAAATACCTACCAAAAACCAGGAAACTACCAAAATAATAATAAAAGCCCATGCAAAAACTCTTAGTAACCTGCTGCTATAGGCTTGTGATGCTAAGTTTTTTTCGCCGGCTTGGGGCATGGGTCTAAGTTATCCATTAGAGTTGACTAAATACTTTTAACCAGTTTTCCGGATATTTTCAAGAAGCGCCCACAACAAAAAGATATGGTTTCATGCGGAAACCATATCTGTAGATAACCCAGGTACCCAGTAAAAATTAACTGGGCATGGCAGAAATAAAGGCGGCTGGCACCGGGAACTCACCCAGAGCGCTCCGCAGTACAGCAAAATGCATGGCTTCATCGCCTTCAATATTGGCAGCCGCATGCGCCAGTTCGGGGTTACTGAATTCGGGTACGGTGCCCAGGTAGGCCTTGGCCGCGCCGACTTCCAGGCCAGCCGCAAAATGCAGAACATCATTTTGGGTCTTGAGCTTATCCAGCGGGAATCCCCAGGTGCTGGCGAGTTTAGTGATGGGTGCTTTCAAAGAAACTTTCGGGGCCACCGGTGTCCCTCCCAGTTTTTTGATGGTTTCTGCAAGAATGGCGGCATGGGCCTCATGATCGGCCTGAAAGGACAGAGCCACCTTGAGTAATGCCGGGTCCAGCAGTTTACTTTCGGCACCGACCTGATAAGCAGCAATGGCCTGATGCTCGGCATTCAGCGCAAAATTCAACAAATACAAATCATGTTTGGGACCTTTGGGCATGGCGGCAGCTTCCGCAAGCGCCGGCATGGTCAGACTGCCGACTGCGGCCATTCCCAAACCGAACAAGGCACTTTTCTTGAAAAAATCGCGACGATCCAGACCAGCATTTTCCATTTCTTTCATGATGTTCTCCTGAGAATGCAGCGGCCCTATTGCCGCCGTCATTGATGATTACGCAGTTGCCTGTGCTACGGATGCATTCCGGTGATATGTTCGATTCAACTGCTGAGTTGTGTGGAAAGGATATCGGCCTTGTATAGCACCGCCGTAGTAGGCTGCCCCGTCGGTGATCCTCCTGCCGGTTCCAGGGTCACTGCAATCAGGGCCACCTTATGCATATTCAGATGGTCCGGAGTCAGCAATATGGGAGTGCGTCCCGGGCGGGTGGGTAACAAGCCCATGGATATGGGTTTTTTACCCGGAACAATGGCCCAGAGCTGCAGGGATTTGTCTGCCGGCACCGGCATGCTGCGCATGGTCACCAGGGCCATATGATGGCGATTGGCCCGCAACATCCACACCGGCTGGCCCGCCGTATTATTCAATACTGCCATATAAGGCATGGCAGGCGGCGCTGGCCAGACCAGCAGCAGCACCACTGCCAGGGCCAGACCTGCGGACAGGGCACGCCATAGCCCTGCTTTCTGCCACCAGCTGAGCACTGGTGACGGCCGCTTCGGCAACTGGGCAGCTACACCATGCCAGACGGAACGCGGCGGTGCCAGCGGCGTTTGCGGGAGCGTATAAGGCATCAAGAGGTCTTCCCATTCCGCTACTCGCGCCGCCAACCAGGGATAGGCGCGTAGCATGCGGGTAAAACGCAGGCGTGCCCTGCCCCGCAAAGTACCCAACACATAGGCCCCTGCGAGACTGTCAGCAAGCTTTGGCCACTTATTCAGATGCATGATGTAAACAATCTCGCAAACTCAATAACCCCCGGCGAATCCAGCTTTTCACCGTACCCAGGGCCTCACCCGCAAAGCGCGCTACTTCTTCATAACTAGCCGCCCGATAAAAGGCCTGGGAAATGGCCTGGCGCTGATCACTGGGCAGTCGTCCCAGACAGTCCTGCAAGCGTTGCCTTTCGGAAGACATGGGAGCATCGGGAGAGGATTCCTGCCCTCCCCAGTGTTCCCAGTCTTCTTCTTCCCAGCCGGGCTGATCCTTGGGCAGGCGCCGCAGATCATCAATGGCCTGATAACGGACAATGGCTGCTGCCCAGGCCAGTGGCGCGCCACGACCTATTTGATATTCAC
This sequence comes from Acidithiobacillus sp. TH-A117, assembly GCF_057473465.1. NCBI lineage: Bacteria > Pseudomonadati > Pseudomonadota > Acidithiobacillia > Acidithiobacillales > Acidithiobacillaceae > Acidithiobacillus > Acidithiobacillus sp. TH-A117. The sequence continues at coordinate 168,934 of NZ_JBYCKQ010000029.1, read as the reverse complement.
TCGCCTTTAACCAGATTTTCACAAATGCATCCTGTAAACACTCGGCCGCCCGTCCTTCTTCTCTTAATATACGCAAGGCCACCGGATACAGATGCGCAGCCGTCGCATCGTAAAAATCCCGAAACGCCTGCTGATCCGCCAGTGCTATTTTCTGCAGGAGTTTTTCCAGTTCGGCAATTTCAGGCACTGCTTATCACCGATACCTGATAAACAGAAATTCACAGACTGCTGCTCGATTCATGGGATCGTACCGTTTATGCTGTCTTTCATTGTCATGAGCATAGCGCAAAAGCCTGGAGCATGACCATGTATAAAATAGTGAACAATTTTCGGAGAGGAGAAAATGATGAAAACCACCCACATGAAAAACAAGATGCTGCTGCCGCTATTGATCGGCACATTGGGCTTGAGTGCCACCGCCCTTGCTGCCCCCGTGGACATTCAATTGAATGTGGGCACCCAACCGGTATATGCAGCGCCGGTATATACTGCACCAGTTTATCCGCCAGCCATTCTTTCGGCGCCACCCCTGATGGTCTGGCTCAGCAATCTGGGGGTTTATGCCGCCTATGGCGCTTCTCAGCCCATTTTTTATCAGGGCTCCAATTACTACTATTATTACGGGAATCGCTGGTGGTCGGGTCCGGGCTATCGTGGTCCCTGGCGACCCATCGCTGCGCCGCCTCCAGCCTTGCGGCACTGGAACCACCGCGACTGGCAACGTATTCAAAAAGACGCAGAACGGCATTCCCGGGACCCCCATTGGCGACATTTCCGTCCTGACCATGGTCACGGACCCCAATGGCAAAGACCGGACCGGGGACAGGGAGGCCATGGACATGGTCGTCCCTGGCAGAATGATAACTAGACCAGCCGGCTTCTGACCCAGTCGCGGGCGGCCTGAAGAGCTGTATCCAGCGCCTCCGGGTTGCCTGCACCAGCCTGCGCCATATCCGGGCGTCCACCCCCTTTTCCTCCCAGGGGCTGGGCGACCACATTGACCAGCTCACCGGCATGAATACGCGCAGAAAGACTTTTCGTCACACTGGCGAGCAGGGCGACCTTTTCTCCGTCAACCCCCGCCAGCACAATCACCGCTTCGGGTAACTGGCTGCGCAAGCGATCGAGGGCGTCACGCAGGGCCTTGCCATCCATGCCTTCCAGACGGCTGATGAGTACCGGTACCCCTGACATGTCTTCTTTTTGGGCCGCGAGGTCGGCACCCGCACGGGCGGCTTCATCCCGTTTGATTTTTTCCAGTTCTTTTTCCAATTGCCGTAAACGTTCCAGCGTCTGACCCAGACGCTGATCCAGCTCAGCCGGGGCCACCTTGAGCATGCCTGCGGCAGCTTGTAGACGCTGTTCATCACGCTGGATGATGTCCAGTGCACTTGCCCCCGCTACCGCCTCAATCCGGCGAATGCCAGCGGCTACTCCAGTTTCACTGAGAATCTTGAAAACGCCCATATCTCCCAGGGCCTGAACGTGAGTTCCTCCGCAAAGCTCCAGCGAGAAGTCGCCCATCTGCACCACGCGCACCTCGTCCCCATATTTTTCACCAAAGAGGGCCATGGCACCCATGGCCTGCGCCTCGGCAATGGGCAGTACCTGGGTATGGGCGGCATGATTTTCCCGAACCACGGCATTTACATCCCGCTCAATATGGCGTAACTGTTCCGCTGTCAGCGCTTCAGGATGACTGAAATCAAAACGCAGACGCTCGGCATTGACCAGTGAGCCTTTCTGCTGCACATGGGCACCGAGAGTATTGCGCAAAGCGGCATGCAGCAAATGGGTGGCGGAATGATGAGCCGCCGTTGCCCGGCGGGCGACTTCATCGACGCTGGCCAGTACGCTGTCGCCCCGTTGCAAACGCCCGGATTGCAGCGTCCCCAGATGCACATGCAAACTGCCCATGGGCTTCTGAGTATCGCGCACCTGAAAAAGCGCATTTTCTGACTGCAATTCGCCGCGATCACCAGCCTGCCCACCTGACTCCCCATAAAAAGGCGTCTGGTCGAGAATCACTGCGCCCTGATCTCCCGCATCGAGAAAAGCCACCTCTTCGCCATCGCGCAGCAGGGCCAGCACCTGACCTTCGCCGGCGCACTGGGCATAACCCGTAAATGCCGTAGGGGATAGACGCATGGCCAGATCATGATAAACCCGTTCGATTTTGACCTCGCCACTACCACTCCAGGCCGCACGGGAGCGATTGCGCTGCGCCGTCATGGCGGCTTCATAACCCTCCATATCCATGCGCAGGGCTCTTTCCCGGGCAATATCAGCGGTCAAATCCACCGGAAAACCATAGGTATCGGCGAGACGGAAAATGATCTCGCCGGGAATGGCCGCATCGCCAGCCAGTCCGGAAATGGCATTTTCCAGCAGATTCAGACCGCGTTCGAGGGTTTCCCGGAAACGGGTTTCTTCACGTTCCAGAGCCCGTTCCACATCGCGCTGAGCCTTGGCTAGTTCGGGAAAGGCGCCGCCCATCTCCTGCACCAGGGGAGCGACCAGTTTGTGAAAAAATACATTTTCCATGCCGAGTTTGCGGCCATGGCGTACCGCCCGGCGAATGATCCGGCGCAGGACATAACCACGCCCCTCATTGGCGGGCAGGACGCCATCGGTAATCAAAAAACTGCAGGCGCGAATATGGTCTGCCAACACTCGCAGGCTGGTGTCGGTGGCCGCATCCTCTCCGTATTTTTTGCCGGAAAGGTCTGCGGCTGCGGCAATCAGAGGCTTGAAAAGATCCGTATCGTAGTTGTTATGGACGCCTTGCAGCACCGCCGCCAGCCGCTCCAGACCCATGCCCGTATCCACGGAAGGTTTGGGAAGTGGCGTCAGTGTGCCGCTGCTGTCGCGGTCAAACTGCATAAAAACCAGATTCCAGATTTCGATGTATCGATCGCCATCTTCTTCCGGACTACCGGGAGGGCCACCGGGAACATCAGGACCATGATCATAAAAAATTTCCGAACAGGGACCACAGGGCCCGGTATCGCCCATGCTCCAGAAGTTGTCCTTCGCCCCGCACCGGGAAATACGCGCGGGATCGATGCCTATGTCATTGATCCAGATCTGCGCTGCTTCGTCGTCTTCCTCATAGACCGTAATCCAGAGTTTGCCGGCAGGTAACCCCAGCTTCCCGGTCAAAAAGCGCCAGGCGAAACCGATGACTTCCCGCTTGAAATAATCGCCAAATGAAAAATTGCCGAGCATTTCAAAAAAAGTGTGATGCCGGGCCGTGTAGCCGACATTTTCCAGGTCATTGTGCTTGCCACCGGCACGCATGCAGCGCTGGGAAGACACCGCCCGCTGATAGGGACGCTGCTCAAGTCCCAGAAAAACGTCCTTGAAAGGGACCATGCCGGCGTTGGTAAAGAGCAGGGTCGGGTCATTACGGGGAATCAGGGAGCTGGAGGGTACAATCTGATGACCCTGTTCTACAAAATAATCCAGAAAAGCTTGGCGAATGGCTTGCGCTTGCATCGGTCTTTCGTCGTCCATTAAAAACTAATCGTTAAAATCATCCGGATTTTTACCCGCATCCGCCAGCACCCGGCGAATCTGTTCAGGCAAAAAGCCCCTTCCCGCCAAAAACCTGGCACGTCGGGCATAATCCCGCGCATCTTCAGGTACACTATCACCAAAACGCTTGCGATAGGTCGCCTGGGCCTGAGCCTGCCAGTCCAGGGCTTGCTCCTGCCCTGCACCCGCTTCGATTTCCACTCCGGCACGGTGCAAATCCTGACGCAGACGCAAGGGGCCGTGCCCCTGACGCAGGCGGGTGCGCGTCAGCATTTCCGCATAGCGCCGGTCGTCCTGATACCCGGCGGTTTGCAGACTATCGAGCACCGTCTGCACCTGCGGCGCCGCAAAACCGGCATGCAGCAGTTTATCCTGCAGCTCCTTGCGACTGTATTCGCGTCGTGCCAGCAGGCGCAATGCCAGGGTCATGGGGTCGGGGGAGGCGTTTTTGGCCAATTATTCCGCTACCGCAGGCTCCGCCACATCATCGGTGAAAGCCAGTGGATTTCCGGCGGCAGCCGCACGCACCTGTTGCTCAATCCGCGCAGCCAGCTCCGGATGTTCCTTGAGGTATTGCCGGGCATTATCCTTACCCTGACCAATCCGCTCGCCCTGATAGGAATACCAGGCCCCGCTTTTTTCAACGATCTCGAACTTGACACCCAGGTCCACCAGTTCGGAAAGACGGGAAATACCCTCGCCATAGTAAATGGCAAATTCGGCCTCGCGGAATGGCGGAGCGACCTTGTTTTTGACCACTTTCACCCGGGTGTCATTACCCATGACCTCGTCACCCTTCTTGATTGCGCCAATCCGGCGGATATCCAGGCGCACCGAGGCATAGAATTTGAGGGCATTACCGCCTGTCGTGGTTTCCGGGCTCCCGTACATGACACCGATTTTCATGCGAATCTGGTTGATGAAAATGACCAGGGTATTGGTCCGGGAGATATTGGCGGTCAGCTTGCGCAGCGCCTGGCTCATCAAGCGCGCCTGTAAACCCACATGGGAGTCACCCATGTCGCCTTCGATTTCCGCCTTGGGGGTCAGAGCGGCTACCGAGTCCACCACGATCAGGTCCACCGCGCCGGAACGCACCAGCATATCGGCAATCTCCAGCGCCTGCTCGCCGGTGTCCGGCTGGGAAACCAGCAGATTTTCCAGATCCACCCCCAGCTTGTGGGCATATCCGGGATCCAGCGCGTGTTCAGCGTCGATAAAGGCGGCGGTGCCTCCAGCCTGCTGACAACTGGCAATGGCGTGCAGGGTGAGCGTGGTTTTACCTGAAGATTCCGGCCCGTATATTTCCACAACTCGACCGCGCGGCAATCCTCCGACACCCAGGGCCAGATCCAGACCCAGGGAGCCGGTGGAATAGACGGCGATATCCTTGATGGCATCGTGGTCGCCAAGGCGCATTACCGCGCCCTTGCCGAACTGCTTGTCAATCTGGGACAAAGCGGCCGCAAGGGCCTTGCTGCGTTGATCATCCATCATGCTGTCCTTTTCTGAATAATATGAAGATTTTCCACTCAGGCTTTGCCCTGCAGCGGCCTGCTCCGGGTGTCCGGGCAATCCTCACCCGGTTATCCAATCGACTTTCGGGCATTCTACCTGAGCGCGGGCAATGGGCAAAGACACCCGGCCTGAAATCCGGCCCTGAAATCCGGCCCGGGAATCTGTCTCAGCAAAGCAGCAGACCCAGCAAACCGCCCAAAGCCACTGAACCGGAGGCAAACTGCACCGTCCAGCGATCGCCTGGAAAATGACAGGTGCGCACCTGTTGCGGGCCGTCGCGTCGCCCCCAGGCAATACAGACCGTGCCTACCGGCTTGCCGGGGACAGCTCCGCCGGGGCCGGCAATGCCGGTAATGGCAGCACCCAGGTCAGCTTCCCGCAATAATCCATGGAGCATTTCCAGGGCGGTTTCCTCAGAAACAGCCCCATAGCGCATCAGGGTTTTGGCCTGTACGCCCAGATAGTGACGTTTGGCCGTATTGCTGTAAGTCACCAGTCCCTGCTGCAAGAGTGCCGAAGACCCGGACAAGGCGGTAATGCGAGCCGCCAGTCCCCCACCGGTACAGGATTCGGCCAACGCCAGACGCGGGCCGCCGGCTTTGGGACATTGCTGCAGCAAGGCCCATTCGGGAGGTGCCATGGCCAGATCAAAAGTATCCTGGGTGATATCGTCCAGCCAGAACTCACCGGGCAGAATTTCGCGACCGCGTCCCTGATCGGTAAAGCGACTGAAGCTTTGCGGGCAGGCGGGCAGTGAGGACTTTGCCCAGTCCTGCACGGCCTGCCAGTCCCCGGCCGGAATCAGCGCGTGTTCCGGAAGCTTTTTCCAGATATCACCGTTGGGAAAATCACCGATGGCCAAGGCTACGTCATCCTGATCCGGCAGCACGGTAACCAGTTCAATACGCGCCTCGACACCGGCGCGTTGAGCCCAGGCCTGCAAGCGCTGGGCATCCGCCAGAGCTGCCGGGCGCAGAGGTAAATAAATTCGCAGAATATCTGCTGCTGTCATAACCATCCCATTCCGCGCATTCCCAGCAAAATCAACCAGGCTGGAAGCGCCGCTGCCATATCATCCAGCATGATGCCTGTTCCGCCATGAATATGTCGATCGAGCCAGGATATAGGCCAGGGCTTGAGCATATCGAAAAACCGGAAGAGCAGAAAACCGGCGAGCAGCGTCCACCAGGTAAAGGGAAACCAGTACAAAGTCAGCAGTAAACCCACCCATTCATCCCAGACAATGGCGGGCGGGTCCAGAGCCCGTTTTCCGCTAGCCCCCCGGCGTAAATCCTCTGCTGTCCGGCCACAGAGCCAGGGACCGGCAACTATCATGCAAAATAGCACGGCCGTATATATCCAGAGATTCTGCACAAGCAAAACCAGCAACAAATAGAGGGGAATGGCGGCAATGGTCCCCATGGTGCCGGGCAGAACGGGCGCCAGACCGCTGCCACCCCCGAATGCCAACCAGTGGTACCAAGGCCTAGAAAACATGCTGGTGCCCCCGGTTCATGGGCAAAGACAGGGACTGCCCCTGCCAGTACAAGTCGACATCCTCGGCAGCATGAGGATCGGCGGACAAAACCTCCCCCACCGCCGTGACCGGCAAGGCACAGTTTTCTCCCAACTCCATGAGGATACGGCTCAGGGCCAGCGGCGCGCAGAAAATCAGCTCATAATCATCTCCGCCGGTCAGAGGCCAGCGTAGCAGGCGCTGCAGATCTCCATCAATACATTCGCGCAAAGCTGAACTGAGGGGAAGATGCTCAAGGTCGATCCTGGCCCGCAGCCCGGAAGCCTGGAGAATATGACCGAGATCCGCCAGAAAACCATCGGAACAATCCAGGGCGCACGTCACCCCGGCCGACAGTGCCGCCCGGGCAAAATCCAGACGCGGCTGCGGACGCAAACGCCGGTTTTCCAGAAACCAGGAGTTAGCCTCCGAACAGTCTATACCCCAGCCGGGCAGTCCGCGTGACACGAAAGCCCGGTCCAGGGCGGCTGCAGCATCGCCCAGAGTGCCGGTTACCCAGATCTGATCACCGACACGGGCAGCATCCCGACGCATCACGCCCTGCTCCACCACTCCCAGCGCGGTGATGGACAGGGTCAGGGGACCATCGGTAGCCACCGTGTCACCACCCACCAATGCCACATCTGCGCGCTCAGCCAAAGCCCGCCATCCTGCTGCAAAATCCTGCAGCCACTGCCCATAGCCCTCGGCCAGTGGCGGCAATGCCAGACTGAGCAGACACCAGCGGGGAATGGCACCCATCGCCGCCAGATCACTCAAATTGACGGCCAGAGCCTTCCAGCCCAGGTCGGCGGGATGGACATCCGCAAAAAAATGGCGACCCGCCACCAGCGTATCCATGCTGCTCACCAAAGTCCGTCCTTCGCTATCCAGCCAGGCTGCGTCATCCCCAATACCCAGCCGCACGCCTCGCCCGGCATGCTCCAGAGCCTGCTGTAACTGCTTGATGAGTGCAAATTCTGCGTTTGCCATATTCCTTCCCGCCGCGCTCAAAACGCAGTTTCATGTTGCAAGGGCTCACGGGGATTACCCTCGTTAGAATAGAAGGCATAGCCTTCGACGCGAAAAATCACCGGCATATATGTACTTGCTTCCCTGTGCTAGATTGTGAGGAATTGTACAGTAATCCAGGGTAAACCATAGTCCGTATAAAGCGGTTCTGAACAGAGGCCGAACTGAGCAGCGTGTGCATACTGTTTTAGCATTCTCCCCGACGAGGGGCCAGGACAGGCCTGTCATCGGTCGCTTTGCCCCCTCCCCCAGCGGTCCTCTTCATGCCGGCTCGCTGGTCGCCGCGATTGGCAGCTATCTCAGTGCCCGCTGTCAGGACGGAAGCTGGCTCCTGCGTCTGGAAGACGTGGATGGGGATCGGGTGCGCCCGGGTGCCGCCGATCAGATTCTTCGGCAACTGGAAGCCCTGGGGCTGGAGTGGGATGGCCCGGTCTGGCAACAATCCTCTCGCCATGAAGCTTATCAGGAGGCTCTCGAAACATTGATCCAGGCTGGTCACGCCTATCCTTGCGCCTGTAGCCGTCAGGAAATCCGGTTGCACGGGGGACGTTATCCGGGCACTTGCCGCAATGGCCTCCCACCCGGGCGCATCCCACGATCCTGGCGGCTGCGGGTGTCCGGGGAGTTACCCCTATGGGAAGACCGCTTTCTTGGCTGGCAGAATACCCCTCCTGAACAGGGTGATCCTGTTTTGCGGCGTGCCGATGCGTATTTTGCCTATTTACTGGCTTGTGTGGTGGATGATGGCGTTCAGGGCGTCACTGAAATCATTCGCGGCGGCGATTTACGTCCATTTACCGGCGTGCAGCGCTACCTGCAAAGCCTTCTGGGTCTGCCCCATCCTGACTATGGTCATCTGCCTTTAATCTGTCATGGCGATGGCCGCAAATTATCCAAAAGTCAGCACAGCCCTGCCTGGGCGGGAGATCCCGGCTACGCCTGGGAGGAGACTCTGAAATGCTTAGGCTGGACCACCCCGGCCAGCCTCCACGGCGCGCCCGCTGGCGTATGGCGAAACTGGGCATTGTCGGAACTGCAAGACAAGTCCCGGTCCATATCCTGGCATGTCAGCGCCACAAGCATTAAGCTGCCCCCATGCAGCTACCCGAACTGATTCCTGCCACCCTGCTCCGCCGTTATAAACGCTTTCTGGCTGACTGCCAGCTGGCATCCGGGGAAGAAATCACCATTCATTGCCCCAATTCGGGGAGCATGACCAGCTGTGCGGAACCCGGACAGCCCATTCTCGTTTCCCACAGCGACAATCCCCGCCGCAAGCTCGCCTGGACCTGGGAGTTATACTGGAGTGGGCACAGCTGGGTCTGCATCAATACGCAGCGACCCAATGCCATCGTCGCCGAAGCCATTAGCAGCGGCCAGATACCCGTCCTGAACGGTTATAGTGAGCTGCGCCGGGAAGTACCATATGGTCAACATGAGCGGGTGGATATCCTGCTCCAGGAGCCCGGGCGTGCGCCCTGCTACGTGGAGGTCAAATCCTGCACCTTGCTGGAAGCCGATGGCGTTATCCGCTTTCCTGATGCGGTCAGCACCCGCGCCCTGCGACATCTGACGGCGCTGCGCGCAGTGGTGAAAAATGGCGGGCGCGCGGTGATGTTTTTTCTGATAGGACGGGAAGATGGTCGGGGTTTTGCCCCCGCCGACCGGATAGACCCGGCCTATGGCCAAGCCCTCCGCGAGGCACGCCGAAGCGGTGTGGAAATTCTGGCCTACCGGAGCCGGGTCAGTCCTGATAAAATAGAGATTGACGCGGCAGAGGAGCTGCTGTTTTAGCCTCTCTCATTCTATCGCCCAGGAGAATCCCCATGTTACAACGTCGCAAGAGCCCTCCCCAGGGTAATATCAAAACTCCCGAAGAAATCGAAAAAATGCGGACTGCCGGGCACTTGACCGCCATGGTGCTCAATATGATCCGCCCCCATGTCAAAGCAGGCATCACCACCGGAGAACTGGACCGGATTTGCCACGATTACATCGTCAACGATCTGCAAGGCATCCCCGCTCCGCTGAACTATCAGCCCAGTCCGGAATATCCGCCCTTTCCCAAATCCGTTTGCATCTCCCTCAATCATGTCATCTGCCATGGCATTCCCGGAGATCGGGTCCTGAAAGATGGTGACATGCTCAATATTGATGTAACGGTCATCAAGGATGGCTATCACGGTGACAGCAGCAAGATGTTCACCGTCGGTGAAGTCCCCCTGCGCTCCCGTCGAGTAATGGAAGTCGCCCACGAAGCCATGGTCCGGGGTATTCAGCAGGTCCGTCCCGGCGCCACACTGGGGGATGTCGGCCACGCCATTCAGGTATTTGCAGAAGCCCAGCATTGTTCGGTGGTGCGGGAGTTTTGCGGTCATGGTATCGGGCGGGTATTTCACGATGAACCCCAGGTACTGCATTACGGTAATCCCGGTGAGGGAGTTGAATTGGTACCGGGCATGACCTTTACCATTGAGCCCATGATCAACGCGGGCAAACGCCACATCAAGGCGCTGCCGGATGGCTGGACCATTGTGACCAAGGATCACAGCGCCTCGGCGCAGTGGGAACACACCATTCTGGTGACTGATGACGGGTATGAAGTACTGACCCAACTCCCCGGCGATCCCATCTGAACATGTCCGCATCCGGGGCTGCTGACGCCCTGCCGACTATCCTGGAAAACCTGCGCCAGGAAAGGGCGCTCCTGCTCGCCGGGTTTTCTCCCCGGAGCAATGGCCGCGCCTTTTTGCGCCAGCATGCGGCCCTGGTGGATAAAATCCTATGCCGACTCTGGAAGCACATGGAATCCCGGCTTACCCTGCAGGACTCTGCGCTCAGTCTGATAGCCGTTGGCGGGTATGGACGTGGTGCCCTGTTTCCCGGCTCGGATCTCGACCTGCTGATTCTCACCCCGGCCCGGCTCAGCAAACCTGTCGAAGACTTTTTGCATCAGTTTCTGACGGCGCTGTGGGATTTACAAATGACCGTAGGCGCCAGCGTCCGTTCCATACCGGAATGTCTGGAGCAGGCGCGTGAGGACCTCAGTATTGCCAGCACCCTACTGGAAACCCGCTATCTCTGTGGTTCTCTTGAACACTATGAAGAGCTGGAAGAAGCCCTTCGCGCCAACCCTCCCTGGAAACCCGCTGTGTTTTTTGCAGCCAAACTGGCCGAGCAGGAGAGCCGTCATGCGCGCTGCAGTGATACGGCTTTTCATCTGGAGCCCAACCTCAAGGATGGCCCGGGCGGCCTCCGGGATATTCATCAACTGCAATGGTTGACCGCTGCGATTTTTGGAGATATCAGCCTGTCCTGTCTGCGCCGCGAAAATCTGGTCAGCCCCGACGAATATCGGCAGCTGTTGCGGGCCCAGGCATTTCTGACCCGGCTGCGCATTGCCCTGCATGAAGCCACTGCCCGCCATGAAGACCGGCTGCGTCTCGACCAGCAACGGCCACTGGCTGCTCAATTAGGTTATTTGGAACGCCCTGGACGCAGTCCGGTAGAGCAGCTCATGCAAAAACTTTACCGGGCTTTTGCGGATATTCTGCGTATTTCCGCCATCGCCCAGGAAAATATTGCCCTGCATCTGGCTGCCGGAGGCAAAAATTCTGTAAGCCCGTTGAATACGCCTCAAGCAGCAACCGCTTTGCGGGCTGATGATCCGCAGTTATTGCAGAAAATCCTGCGGCTGTTCCGGGAGCTGGCCGAAAACCCTCTGGGCACCCCCCTGGATGCCCTCACCCAGCGACAACTCTACAACTTACGTGCGCAGGTGCATCCCCATGATCTGGAACAGGATCCGATTGCCAGAAGTGAACTGCTGAGCCTGCTGGCGCAGCCGGAAGGCGCCTATCACAGCCTGAAAATCATGCAGCAATGCGGTATTCTTGGCCGCCTGATTCCCGCTTTTGCGCGCATTACCGGACGTATTCAGCATGACTTGTTTCATGTTTACACCGTTGATCAGCATACCCTCTTTCTGATTAGGAACATCGGTCAGCTGCATCGCCGGGAAGAACAGCAGATGTCTGTTCTGAAACAGGCCTGGATACAGGTGGATAAACCAGAATTACTGATACTGGCAGGGTTGTTTCATGATATCGGCAAAGGTCGGGGTGGTGATCATTCGCAAATTGGCGCCCAGGAAGCCCGACGGTTTGCCCAGCGTCTGCATTTATCACAGCGCGACAGCGAGTTGATCATCTGGCTGGTGGAGCAGCACCTGCAAATGAGCACCGTATCGCAACGGCGGGATCTGGAAGACCCCCGGGTCATTCAGGATTTCGCCAGAACTGTGGGCGATGAAAGACATCTGGCTTACCTGTTGCTATTAACCGTCGCCGATATGCGTGCCACCAATCCGGATCTCTGGAATGACTGGAAGGGCCTGTTACTCAGTACCCTGTATCGCGCCACCGCCCGTGAACTGCAGCAGGAAGACCGCAACCGGCAGGGCATTCCCCAGATCGTCCGTGATCGGCAGGAAAGTGTGCTGCATACTCTGAGCGAAGAGGAACAGACCCGCGCCAAAGTCCTTTGGCAGCATTTATCCGGGTCTTATTTTTTACGTTATAACGACCATGAACTGCTCTGGCACACGCAGCAAATTCTGGCCCATAACACGCGAAAAACTCTGGTTGCAGTGCGCCCGCACCAACCGGAAGGTAGTGAAATCCTGATTTACGGACCCGACCGCCCCGGTCTGTTCCAGCAGATTACCGGGGCCCTGGACCGGCAATCCCTGAACATCATCGACGCGCGCATCGACACCAGCGAAGATGGTCGCGCTATCGATACCTTCCTAGTAATCGACAACAGTCACGCCTTTGCGCAAACGGCGCAGGCCAATCAGGATCTGGCCACCCGCCTGCGGGCCATTATTGAAGGGGAAAGCGAAAGCAAACCTCATTTCGGGCTGCGCCATCGTGATCCACGCCACCGCTTTTTTGCCCAGCGCCCTGCCGAAATCCTCATCGATAACCATGCCCTGCCCCGTTATACCCTCCTGGAAGTGCGGGCAGCCGATCAGCTCGGGCTCCTCTATCGCGTCGGTGAAGTCTTGCGCTCCCTGCAGCTGAATATCCATGGTGCCAAGGTATCCACTTTTGGCGAGCGAGTGGAAGACACTTTTTTCATCCTCAACGAAAGGGGACGGCAATTGACTGAAAACCAAAGAAAAACGCTGACACAAACTCTACAATCCATGCTCAACGAAACACCACGCTAATCCATGTTTCCCTATCCCGAGAGCAAGACAGCATGAGCATGTGGCATTTTATGATTCCCGGGCCGGCCCGCCGTCGTGATCGGACCCTGGCACTGGCGGGCATCCTGCGCAGTGCTTTGCTGGTCCAAAATATAGCCCGCAACGGTGAACAACCCGGAGACTTGCTGGCCCCCTGCATTCACAGCATTCTCGCCCTGGAAAGTCCGGATATCCGCGAGGCTCTGGGCAATATCCAGAGCTTGCGCCAACCTCTGGCCCTGCTCTGTCCGCTCCTGCAACGCGGCCCGGCCAATGCCCAGGAGGCGGAGCTGCTGCGCTATGCCATGGCCATGAACAGTCTCAGTAAACGACTGGTAAAAAATGTAGCAGCAGTGCAGCGGGTACAGGAAGGTATCCAGCAAGCCCAGCGTCAGGTCCAGCATTTTGGTGACAATACCCAGAGCAGCGTCATTGCCGGTCTGGCGCAAACCTACACCGAGGCCATAGGAACTTTGCGGCCGCGCATCATCGTCAGTGGCGATAGCCGCTTTTTAAGTGACCCCGATGATGCCGCCCGCATTCGTACCCTATTGCTCAGCGGGATTCGTGCTGCAGTCCTTTGGCGACAGGCGGGCGGTCATATTCCAGGGAGCCTGCTTGAACGACGCAGCCTTTGTCAGGAAGCAGAAGAGCTGCTCGCCCATACCGGTTGATCCTCTCGTGCTTAATGCGCGTCGGGTAAAGCGCCGTTCAAACCTTGCAGGCTTAATCCTGGAGCATTGCTGACGGCAGGAGCCGTGTCACCTCCTGCACTCCTCAACGGCGCGATGGCGAAGCCCTGGATATGGGTTGTGGGCATAACCATGTTTGCCGGAGGACGCGGCGTTGACCGCCCGGCGCCGGGCACCGGATAGGTGCTTGCGGTGCTTGCGGTGCTTGCGGTGCTTGCGGTGCTTGCGGTGCTTGCGGTGAACTGCGTCGCAAGGCGCCCGGACAGATGACGACCTGCTGATACGGATACCGGCGCAGTTGTCCCGGAAACCGGCTGAGGTTGCTGATAACCCATGGAATAGAGCTTGGCAAGCACGGCATTCACGAGGGCCTGCGCACCGTCCCAGGTCAAGTGGACCTGATCAGGATCAAAATAGTTGTATTGGTCATGGCTGATCCGATCCCAATGCAATAAATAGACGTTGGGATATTCTGCCTTGGCGCGTAAATACTGACTTTTCACCTCATCTTCCCAAACCCGGGGCACGTTGGGAATGATCAGTAACACCTTGCGATCTCCGGCCTCGTGCATCACCCGATCCAGATCCGGAGTGAATACATCCCCATTACTGCCCAATTCCAGAACAATATATTGAATATGGGCGTTTTGCGGTTCTGCCAATTCCTGTTGTAACACCCCCGGCGCCCGCGAAAACTGGCGACCGACTTTACCATCCAGAATCGCGTTGGGCAGCTGATGAATGACAAAACCCGACCAGCCCAAGAGGATGGAGTCAGTCACCACCAATACCTGCTTTTGGGGATAAGCCGGATTCTGGCGAATCTCCTGACCGTTGTACAAATAACCCGGCTGCGGATTGGGTTGCCAGGCAAAAGAACCGGCCGCCGGCGCTCCAGAAAGCCCATCCGATGCATTGAGGATACTGGCTGTCCCTGCTGACGGAGCGACATTTCCGGAATGCCGTAATGCCTGCAACGCCTTCTGCAGCTGGGCGATTTTTTCCGCCTGATAATGTTTGTATAATTCAAAATGTAAGTTTTTTTCACGTTCATGAATAAACTGGCGATTGACCACCACCGAATTAAACCAACCGGCAATACCCAAACCCAGAATGAAAGCCACGGTAAGCGCACTTTGCATGGAAAATGGATGCCGCGACTGTTTGCCAAAAGCTTTCTGGATGCTGACCTCCACAAAAGCATAGGTCAGCACCGACAAGAGCAGAATAATCAATACCGAAAGCACGACCAGCGCATAATCAGCCGCGCCATGATAAAAATAATACAACAGAGAGATGACCGGAAAATTCCATAAATACAGGGAATAGGACATTTCTCCCAAAGCGCCAGCCAGTTGCCATTTTATCTGCGCGAAAACCGCAGATCTTTCTGCCGCAAAAATATACAAAGCAGTCAGTAACAAAACAGGCAGAGAATACACTACATAATTCAGATAGGGCGCCAGCAACAACAAGGCAAGAATACCCAGCCCTGCCATAAGAGCTCCGAAATCATAGAGCAGGGATGGTTTTTTTATCTCCCGGCCATGGAGAATCATGTATCCCAGAATGCCGGCAACATAGGAAAACCCATGCCAGGGTAGCATATAGGATGCATTCAGATGATGATGGATACCCAGCCAGAAAGCACCAGCAACAGCAACCAGCATCAAGACCAGCATGAGCAGAAAATACAGCCGCTGATTGCGGATGACGCTCCGTATTAAAAAATGCAGAACGTATAATTGCACCAGCAGTGATATGAACCACATACCAATAAAGGGATGAGGCATAGCAAATGTCTGAAAATACGGTATATGATGAAAAACCAGATAAAAGTTATAAATAAAAAGCGATGAATAAATGGCGGGCTGCCAGCTGACAAGATGCAGAGCAACCCCCAGAATGGCGACTATCCAGGTGACCACCAGCATGGGGATCATAATGCGGGAAAGCCGTTTCTTGAAAAATAATCCCAGGCTCTGCCAAAAACCTGCATTACTGCTGTTACGAATGGATTTTTCTATCAGATATCCGGACACGAACAGAAATACATCGACCCCGAGGTAGCCACCCGAAAACCACGGACTGCTAAAAGTGATGGTTTCATGAACATGAAAGCCGATAACGCCCAGCATGGCGAGAAATTTCAGATAATCCAGATAGAGCATACCAGCAGACCTGCCAATAAAAATATAGGGTTAGTTTTTTGATTCAGTTTTTTGAATATCACTGGCTATGGCATGGACCATCACCTGAATGCCCTGCCAATTGGGATGGACCAGATCAGTCCAGAAATACTGGGGATGATCACGGCTGAGCAAGTCCCAGCGTACCAGATGGACATTGGGATGGGTGGCAGCGGTTTGCAGGTATAATTGCTGTACTTCGTGTTCCCAGGAACGGGGCATTTCCGGCATCACCAGAAATACCTGACGATGACCAACCATCTGCAACAATTCCTGCATATCGGAGGGGAGTACCTCACCGTTGGTGCCCAATTCGATGACCACATCACCAACGCCTTGGGTAATACGGGTTTGCTGCATGGTCTTCCAGATGGGAATGGCACTGGAAAACTGCCTGCCCACCCGGCCACTGATGAGCGCATTGGGAAATACATGGGCAAAGTAGCCCGACCAGCCAGTCAGAATACTATCTCCGATAATAATGACCCCGATGGGATAGGTTTTGGGAAAACGCAGAACGGAACGGGCATCCAGCACATAATCGGGATTGGGAGATTGGGAAAAATCCTTGTGGGCATCAATGATGGCCATTTGATCCAGATAACGCTCTGGCTTTTGAGGAGCAGCAACGGCGGCTGTTCTGGCAGGAGCCGGAAGATTTTCGGGACGCGGCTTGACGGCATAGGAACTGTTTTCATCCATACAGGCGGCAAGGCTCAGAGAAACAAGGACCAGGAGACTGAATTTTGTGATTCGGCCGAAGATTTGACGAAATATCTGCGATGACATGCGCATCCTTACCGGGATTTTTGTGGGCCAACTGTAACAACAAAATGGATTACATGCTATGTTCAATCCTGTATATCCATGCCAGCACTTCTGCAACAGCCTGATATAATTGGGGTGGAATTTGCTGGTCCAGATCCAGCTGCATGAGCAAACCCACCAATTCCTTGGATTCGTGTACAAATATACCCGCTTCTTTAGCTCTGGCAATAATCTGCTCGGCAACCAGACCTTGCCCTTTGGCAACCAGCACAGGCACAGTGTCACCACTATGATAGCGCAGTGCCACGGCGCTTTTAGGCTTATCCTTGGGCGGATTCATCAGAGCTACGAATCTGCGCAGCGGCTACTTGCAAGCCCAAGTGCTGCAAGCTCTGCGTCAATTCTTCCCAATGTGCGCGTAACAAAGCCTCCTGCTCGGTAGTCAGCAGCAAACGCAATGTGGATTGCCGCAACTGCAAACGGGCTTCGACATGCCCCAGATGCGGCAAATCCAGAGCCAGTGCGCTCTCCCAGCGCTGCCCGGAGGGTTTTTCGCCTTTCTGCTGAGATTCGGGACTATCCTCTTCGCGGCGTTTCACCATCCAGGTTGCCTGCTGACCAGGCCAGACAGGCCCGGTCCAGACAAACTGCTGCTGATTCAGCGTCTGTATCTGCTGCCCCAAAGTCTGCAGGGAACCAGGGTTTAACGTACTGATTACCGATGCACTTCTACCTGCCGTTAAATCGGCGATTTGCGTATAGGTTGTAACTCCTTGCTTGGAGTTTTGAGCCCCATCCAAGGACGGCGAAGACGCTACCGAAGCAGGACTGGAAGATGCCGGGGTATAGTGCATCTCGACAATGCCGGTCTTTCCCGGAGCGGGGTTCTTTCCCGCATTTTGTGGTTCAGCGAGGAGATTTTGTACGGACCATTGGCCATGACTCCAGCTTGCCAGATGACTTTCATAAAAAACGCCGCTAAATTCGAGGGTATTTTGCAGAAACGTGGCCATTTGTGACGCAGATCCGGCATTTTCAGGGAAAGTCGCGGTGGGCCGCAGCGCAGAGGCCACAGCATTCGGCAAACTGGCCAGATCACGTAAAGTTTGGGCAGTATTCGACAAGGCCAACTGCTCTGATGGTGCGGCAGCAGGTTGCCCCATCATTAAAAATTTGGGTTGCTTGTCACCCCCTAAATAAGTCAGCTGCAGTTCCTGACCGACTGACCATTGTCCCGGCAAATCAAAAGCCATTGCCTTGCCAGCCACACTCAGCATAGTCTGTTGCGGAGCGCTTTGCAGCACTTTGGCGCTGAAGGTAGCGCCTGGTGTCAAGGTCTGTGAAAGTGCTGTTGCGGTGCTCTGATTGAGCACACTTTCAAGCACTCTGACCGTATAAGCACCTGCCAGTATTGCGGGGTTCATAAACCGCCTATCCTCGTTCTGCTTTCATGGCGTCAAGCGTCAATGCGACCACCAGCGCTTCAGTTTGCTGCGTAAGGAGTTATCTGACGGTTTTGCCGAACTGCGCAAACCAATACCCAACATGCGCAGTATTTCCCGGTCACGGGTCTGCACATATTGCGCTACTTTTTCCTGATCAGCAGCAGGAGGATCCTGGAATTCGACGCCTAATACCACTCCGGTAGCACCGGCTACATGATTATCGACGAAACGGATCACAGCCGGCATATGCAAGGGTTCACTATCACGAATCCTGAACACCAACTGGGTGAGAATTTCGTTCGGTTGAAAGGGATGATCCTTGGGGCAGCGACTCATAATCCGGATGCCACCCGCACTGATATCCTGCATTCTTCCACCAACCATCAAGGCACCTTGACGGTAGATTTCCACTTCATCGGGATCCTGCACGGTGGGCGGTACCCGAAAAAGCTGGCGGCGCTGCAACTGATAGATTTCTTCAGGATACTGCAGGACGATACCCTCAGCATCATGGCGAATAATGGTACTGCGAAAACCACAAATGACCCCATCCACCCGGGAAAGCAGAGTGATGACTGTGCCAATTTCTATCTGTTTCGGGAAATGCAGGGGAAGGTCAATCAGTAACTCAGGCTCAGACTGAACATCCAGCAGCAGGGTGTTGTAGCTCTGCACTTGATCATCCAGCCAGAGGGTGCAAAAAACATGCTCCCGCCAGAGATTTTCCAATAAGCCCGAGGCCTTGACCGAAGCGGTCACCCGATACCGTTCGGAAAACAAATGGTGACGCATTTCATGAATGGGTTCCGACATTGTACCTGCCCTTTTCCAAAGATCATGGAATATTACCAATACCCATGCCGGCTGTCGTCTCTATACGCGCCACATATTTCCTAAACGGATCTGCTTGGCTCAGGATGTATTTGTTGCCAGAGCTCCAGGAGATCCCGGGCACCAGCGGGATCGAGCGGATGGATAACAGGGGGCAGCAAATAATTTTTCCAGAGGAAAAAAGCGTTCTCCGGAAGCGGTGGAGAAAGCAAATAGCCCTGAATATATCGACCACCCAGGAGCAACCATAAATGCAATTCTTCGGGGGTGGAAATCCCCTCTGCTACCAGTTCACAGGCGGTCAGACGACTGAGCATGTGGCTGGCGCCTGCCACGCCGAAACTGGCCTTATCCTGACGAAAAGCACGAATAAAACTCTGATCCAGCTTCAGCTCATCAAAGTTCAAGCGGGCTACCGAAAGCAATGAAGAATATCCGGTCCCGAAATCGTCCATAGATAACTTGAAGCCACAACTTTGACACCAGGCCATCATCGGTAACACGGATTTGCGTCCCATGACAGAAGCGGTTTCAGTGATTTCGAGGGTAAGCCCATGGCCATCCGGGCACAAACTTTCTACATCTTCCTTAAAAGCAGGATCCAGAAAATGTTTGGCGCCAATATTCAGAGAAACCTGTAAAGCAAGGCCTTCACTCTGTATCCGTTGACGCAGACGCACCGCCTCCTGGAGCGCCCAACGACCAAGGATGCGAATCAGGTGAGCATTTTCTTCCACATAGGGCATGAACTTGCCAGGCCCAATCCAGTGGCCTTGAGGAGGGCACCAGCGTGCCAACATTTCTACGCCGCTCAAGCAGTTTTTCTGCATATCCGCCTTGGGTTGAAGAAAAAACCGAATCTCGCCCCTCTGCACAGCCCCTGGAAAATCGCGTCTTACCCACAAACGTTGGCGGGCGCGCCGCGCGACCTCGCCACCATAAAGCCGGAAATTGTTTCCACCCTGTCGCTTGGCTTCAGACAGCGCTTCATCTGCTTGAGCCATCAGCATACATACATCGCGGCTATCTGCCGGAAACAACGACCAGCCTAATGAGGTGGTCAGATGGGCTTCCAGGGTTTTTTGCGCCGCAGCCTGCACTGCCTGGAGTACATCCCGGCTATATTGTTCCAGCTGTGCTTCGCTGGAGATAGGGATGAGCAATCCGAATTCATCTCCCCCCACCCTTGCCAGCACCGCATCAGAAAACTGCAGCGTGGTCTTTAACTGCCTGGCAATTTCCTGCAAACACTGATCCGCCGCAAGGGAACTAAAAGATGTATTGATCTCATTGAACAAATCGAGGTCCATTAAACCCAGGCCCAGCATCTCCGTGGCTGAGGACGCAGACTGCAACCGTTCTGAAACCAGATCTGTAAAATGTGAACGGTTTGGTAATTCTGTCAAAGTATCGGTTTGCAATAAATGCTCTTTTTCTCGAAGATCCTGCAATCGCTCAAGATAACGTTCCAGATCATGCAGTAGAGCTTCCCAATGAGCAATGAGATGATATCCAAACAACCAACGACTGAGACGGGTAATTTCCAGCACGAAAACCGCTTCTGGATGACGCGCATTTTCCGGAATAACCGGCCATGCAATCACCTCACGGAAGTCTTGCAGGTCTGGATACAGGGCGATGACTTTCGCCATTTCACCGGAAACATGGGGGGTGCGCGGATCAACGCGCTGCCGCAAACGCCACGCGAGAGCAGGTAACAGTTGTCCCCAGGGAGAGTTTTCGGGATCTATGCTTAAGGGTAACTGCCGGAGAATATCGACCAGTCCGGGTTTGCGAGCGCAGGCGGCAATCACCGATAAACTGTCCCGTTCTCCGCCGGGAATGGCTACATAGGCAGCCAACGCCCCCGTCCCCAATACACTTAACCGCACCAGACCAGTGTATATTTCCCGGGCATTTGCGGCTTTTGCCACCATTTCATGGAGGGTCTGATGGGCCCGTTGATAACGGCTCTCCACAAAGCGACGATACATCCATATGAGTGCCGCAACAGCCAGCGTGGCCTCTGCGGTTAGCAGCAGCAACGCCCAGGTGTCCAGGCGTTTTAACTGGTGCTGCAAGTATGAATTTGGTTGAGGATTCCAGCGCGCACTGATTATCCAGGGAGTGTGTTTTACCGGCAGGTCCAGATCTGCGGTCCAGTCTGCCGGAACAGGCTTTCCCTGCTGCCAGTATCCATTCTGCCATTGTGCCAGCACCCGGTGATGATTATCCAGAAGTAGCAACATATGCGCAGGTTCCAGGCTGGCACTGGCATGCTGATTGCCAAACAACAGCTCCGCATGGCAACTGCGGTAAGCCTTTGGGCCTCGCTGCAGAGATGGCCGCAAGGGAATGGCTAAAAGACGCAACGGAATATGTAATAAACCTTTGTGGTCCACAAATGGCTGATTGACCCCACCCTGCCAAGTAAAATCTGGGTCATTCTGAAAATTCTGAGGGTAGCCCACCTCAGGGGAAGATGATTTTTGTCCTTTCAGATTGCAGGACACCTTTTCGAGCCAGGGGTGGACTTTATTGAAGTGCTGCACCAGATCGTGGCTCAGCTCACTGGCCGGCAGGCTCGCCATGAATTGGAGATCGCGCATATGCATTTCGATCATGGCGGAAAGGTTACTGGAAAAGCTTTCGACCAGATGGATCGCCGTTTCTTTTGTCCGGTCATGGGAACGCTCCAGCAGATGTGCCTGCCAGCTGCCAATGCTGAAAACTGTCAACGCAGCCAGAATCACAAAAACCAGCATGATACCGAAGGTAAAAATACGCTGGCGACGCTGAATCTGCTGCGAAACATGCATCAATTTATTAAGGAGTTCGGATGTTGCGGCACTTTCAGTATGCAGGGTGGCATCATCTTGCGGCATCAGCGCACCCCTTCAACGGTTCTTGGCAGACGGCTGGCAATTTGCTGCAGGGGCAGCACTTCATCCACTCCCCCGAGCTTGATAGCTTCTTTGGGCATACCAAAAACCACACAACTGGATTCATCCTGGGCGATGGTGTGCGCTCCTGCTCCATGCATTTCCAGTAAGCCTTGGGCGCCATCATCACCCATTCCGGTCATGATCACTCCCCAGGCATTGCGCCCTGCAACCTGAGCTACCGAGCGAAACAGCACGTCTACGGAAGGACAGTGATGCTTGACCAAAGGTCCATCAAAGACCTGCACAGCAAATTGGGCGCCATTGCGTATCAGGCGCATGTGCTTACCGCCCGGCGCAATCAGGACGCGACCCGGCAAAACCCGATCGCCGTCCATGGCTTCACGCACTTCCAAGGCGCTGACGCTATTCAGGCGTGCCGCAAAAGCGGCCGTAAATTTTTCGGGCATATGCTGGACCACCACAATGCCCGGCACCGTGACCGGCAAGGCGCGTAACAGCACTTCCAGCGCCTGGGTACCCCCCGTACTGGTGCCCACCGCAATGACTTTTTCGGTACTTTTCTGCAGGAGCAGATGCGCCGCAACAGGCAAGGCCGCTGAAACCGGCTGCGGGCGCATGTTGCGTAAATTGGCGCGAGCAGCAGACTTGACTGCACGAATGATTTCCGGGGCATCTTTTTGCAAAAAGTCACGAAGACCACTCTGGGGCTTCTGGATGATCTGTACGGCACCGGCAGTCAGGGCATCCAGAGTGATCTGCGCGCCAGATTCCGCAAGACTGGAGCAAATAATCACCGGTAACGGATGTTCTCTCATGATTTTCCGCAGGAAAGTCACTCCGTCCATGCGCGGCATTTCGATATCCAGAATAACCACATCGGGCCATTGCCGCTGCATGCGGTCCCAGGCAAACACGGGGTCCTGGGCCGTGGCCAGAATCGCAATTTCCGGGTCCTGACTTAATGCGGCCTGTAGTACCTGACGCACGACTGCCGAGTCATCGACAATAAAAACCTGTATGCTCATATTAGCTCTTTATTATTTTCATGCATGGCCTGCCTGTACGTCTGCTGCTGAGACGTCTGCTCCGTGCCCCGTAAATTTCAGAAAAACGTCCCCTGACCATATCTCAAAATACAAATTGCGATGCCCGTGCCCACCCAGATGGGAGGCCGCCACCCGAAAACCCGCCTGGCTAACCAGGCTTCGGGCCGCCCGCACATTTTTGCAGGGAACATCGCTGCATTCGCTTACGCTGCCAGAGGAAAAGCGCTGCTCTCTGAGGGAATGACGTGCGGCCAGAGACTGAAACATGTTGCCGCCTCCAAAAATTTTACACACATATTCGCCGGGCTGCGTGCGTTGTTTGCGTACTTCCTGCAGCAAGACCGCCACGGCTTCATCACCATATTTTCCGTCGAGCCCCGGGGTCGCTGCGCAGTTACCGCGCTCAGGTAACAGGAAATGACACATACCACCCACCAATAAACGTGGATGCCAGATGGTGATGGCAATACATGAGCCCAGCAGGGTTCTGATACGTGTTTGTTTATCCCCGAAGTACCAGTCTCCGGGCTGGAGAAAAATCTCCATAATGGCCATATAAATCTATTCCTTTTTGTAGACCGCTGGTTGCAACAACTGCAAATCATCTACAATGCCATTGAGGCTTTCTGAATGCCCGACCAGAAAAAATCCTCCCGGACGTAATTGTTGCAATAAGCGCTGACAAATGGCTTTTTTTTCAGGAACATCAAAATAGATCAAAACATTGCGCAAAAAAATCATATCGAATTCCCCCACATCTGGCAATGTCTTGTTAAGATTGATTTGCGCAAACTTGACGAAACGACGAATTTCCGGAGCGATAGAAAAAAAGCCTTCCTGCTGCCCAGTACCTCTTAAACAATAAGATTTTAAGTAGGCTTTAGGTATTTTTTCCGCGCGTGCCATCGGGTAAATGGCGCGCTCTGCGGCCAATAACACCTTGCTACTCAAATCCGAACCAAAAATCTCCCATTTTTTACGGCGTCTTTCTGCAAGAACCATGGCAATACTGTAGGCCTCTTCACCCGATGAACTGGCCGCACTCCAGATGCGCACCTGATCTCGCGAGTTCCAGGAAGGTATGGCTTGTTCACCAAGAAAGGCGAAATGTTTGGGCTCCCGAAAAAAATAGGTTTCATTGGTCGTCAGCAAATCTATGGCTTGCTGACGCTCTGCACTGTCTTGATGAAGCAAATGCAGATAAGCATCGTAATTCAGACAATTTCTGGCACGCAAACGCTTACCCAAACGTCCCATGACCAGAGTTTGTTTGGATGGCCCCAGTGAAATACCCGCTTCATGGTTCAGAAATTTTTGAATACGCTGGTATTCAGCCAGGGTCAGGGGTATATCACCCGAAGGAGCCGTCATCTTCAGACACCATAATCCGCAGTACCTATTGTACCGTCCTCTGCGGCAATGGCGGAAAGCGCCGACATTTCTTCCAGTGACAGCACCCGTCCCATTTCCAGTAAAATCATAAAGTTTCCTTCTACTTTGCCCATGCCCCGGATGAACTCAGTGCGTAATCCTGCCCCAAATTGCGGGGCAGGTTCAACTTGCTCGGTACCAAATTCCAGTACTTCATTGACCGCATCGACGACCACTCCCAGACGTTGCCGGGAATGGCCATCCTGCAGATCGAGAATGATAATACAACTACGTTTATGGATTTGTGTGGCCGGGCGGCCAAAACGCCTGGCCATATCAATGACCGGCACCACCTGCCCGCGCAAATTGATCACGCCAACCACAAAATCCGGCATCATTGGAATCTGGGTAGGCACCATATAGGCAATAATCTCGCGTACGTCGGTTATATCCAGACCAAAAGCTTCACCCTGTAACTGTACGATCAGATACTGTCCGGACCTGGATCGCGGCTCTGTCGAAGCACCGCCGACTGCAATCATTTCCATGACAGCCTCCTCAGAAGCGGACAAATTCTTGGTGATCGTTATGACTGGCTTCCGCTGGCGCATTTTTCAGGTGGGCAACTGCACTCACTCCCTTACGCTCTGAAGAAAAATCCTTTGCCCCGGACTTGGCAGCCGCTCCTGCTGAACGCAGGCGGAAAGCCGCCATGAGTTGCTGCAACTGCTCAGCTTGCCCACTCATTTCTTCTGCAGTCGCGGCAAGCTCTTCAGAGGCAGAAGCATTTTGCTGGGTCACCTGATTCAGTTGCCCCACCGCCATGTTGATCTGATCAATACCGGTAGCCTGCTCATTGGAAGCGGCATTGATTTCCTGAACCAGATCAGAGGTCTTGCCAATTGCCGGAACCAGTGCATTGAGCGCACTACCGGCCTGCTCAGCTACTTTGACGCTGTTACTGGCCAGTGTGCCGATTTCCTGGGCGGCCACCTGACTGCGTTCTGCCAGCTTACGCACTTCTGCAGCCACCACCGCGAATCCCTTGCCATGCTCTCCTGCCCGCGCCGCCTCAATGGCGGCATTGAGTGCCAGCATGTTGGTTTGATAGGCAATATCATCAATAATCCCGATTTTTTCGGCAATGTTTTTCATCGCCTGAACCGTATTCGTGACGGCCTCACCGCCGAGTTGGGCTTCCTTGGCCGCACCCGTGGCAATATCATCGGTAATCCGGGCATTTTCCGCGTTTTGCTTGATCGAGGCAGCAGCTTCCTCCAGGGTTGCCGAGGTTTCTTCCACGCTCGCCGCCTGCTCTGATGCCGCCTGAGACAAGGATTGGGAGGTGGCACTGACTTCCTCAGAAGCACTGGACAGATTATCCGCAGCACTGCGCACCTCACCAATGGTCAGAGTGAGCTTTTCGACCATCTGCGCCATGGCCGCCATCAGGCGCCCGGTTTCATCCCGGGTGCGGGCGACCACCTGCATACTCAAATCTCCGTCGGCCACCCGTTCGGAAATACTGACCGCTTCCGCCAGAGGCCGGGTAATGGAACGGGACAGACCCCAGGCAATGAGAATCCCCAAAAGGATGGAGATCAGGGCAATAATCACAATAGCATTAATCACCAAATTTACATCACTGGCGCCTTTCTTTTTGAGGACGGACATGGTCAGTAAGGCATCTTGACGCAACTGCTGATTAATAGTTTGCAAATGATTTTCAGCTGGTAACGTAGTGCTATGGTAATATTGATTAGCAACATGAATCTGCTGTGCGGCATTTTTACTCTGGGTATTGATGGCTGCCAGCATACTCAAATACTGTTGTGACGATTGAAGAAAACCCGAGAAAGCTGCTCTGGACTCGGGCAAAAGTATTTTAGCCTTTGGATCTACCAGGCTACTTCCCAGAAAAGCATAATAGGGCATAATTTTTGTGCTGGTTGATGCAATGATTTGCGCTGTCTGCCTGGCCTGATCGGGTAGTCCGTAACTAAAAGCAAATGCAGTTTTAAGTTTTGCTGTAGCCAACATCATACTGTCAATTTTATGCACATTATCCGAAACACGTCCCGTTGCCGTTTCCAGGTCTTGTTGCAGTTTCCCTGCCCCCCACCAGCCTGCCGCACCCACCAGTATCAGCAACAAAATAACCAGCGCAAAAGCGAGGCCCAGGCGCAGTCCGATACGCATATTCCCAAACATGATTTTCCCCTTTAATGGACAAGCGCAGATTTTGCGCTGATGGCATAATGACGTTGAATCAAAGTAGGTATATCCAGTATTGGAGCGACATCGCCATTACCTAAAATGGTCGCCGCTGAAACACCGGGAACCCGCTCAAACAATTTTCCCAGCGGTTTGATAACGGTCTGTTGATTGCCGAGAATCCCGCTTACCACCACACCAATACGCTCCATTCCATGGCGTACCACCACGACATTCCGGCGGGTTTCAGATAACTCTGCTTTTTTGAAGACAGCACTCAAGTCCAGCAATGGTAGGGGCTGATCGCGTAACTCCATATAACCTACCGAACCGACGGTTTGAGGATACTCCAGACATTCTTCTACGGCTTCCGCAGGAATGACATAGGTGTCCTGGGCCAAACGCACCAGAAAACCATCAATAATAGACAGTGTCAGGGGCAGATGAATGCGCATGGTCGTCCCCCGACCGGGGGTGGAATCTATGTCAATGCGACCCCGCACGGATTCTATATTCTGGCGGACAACATCCATACCCACACCCCGGCCGGAAATATCACTGATGGTATCGGCGGTAGAAAATCCCGGAGCAAAAATCAGGGCATATATTTCAGGATCAGTAAGTAACTGATCTACAGAAATCAATCCTTTTTCCAGAGCTTTTCGGCGGATTTTTTCCCGATTCAAGCCACCGCCATCATCGCTGACTTCAATCACAATCCCTCCGGAATCATGGCGCGCATGCAAGATGATACTGCCCTGGGCAGGTTTTCCAGCCGCCAGGCGCTGTTCGGCTGGTTCAATACCATGATCCATAGCATTGCGCACCAGATGCATCAACGGATCTGAAATTTTTTCAGCCATACTTTTGTCGAGTTCGGTACCTTCGCCGCTGATTTCCAGACGGATATCCTTATTCAGAGTACGCGCCGTATCCCGCACTACCCGTGGAAACCGCTGAAATAACTCCGCCACATCAATCATTCTTAAACGCAAGGCACCATCCCGAATTTCTTCCACCAGTCTGGCCACTTGACTGGAAGACTCCAGCCGGGACTCCAAATCTTCCCGGCCGGCAAACAGACGATTAGCAGCACTGGCAATCACCAACTCCCCAACGAGATCCACCAGATGATCCAGATCATGGGCACGCACCCGCAACAATTGCCGCTCGGCATTTTTGGACTCACGTTGTTGCTGCTGTTTTTCCAGCGCGCTTTGCACCACAGGTTCCTGGACCATTTTTTGGTCCACCAGAATTTCTCCCAGCGGTAGATGTTGTCCGGTTTGATCTGAACCTTCCTGCAGCGCGAGTGCTTTCTG
Organism: Acidithiobacillus sp. TH-A117; assembly: GCF_057473465.1. NCBI lineage: Bacteria > Pseudomonadati > Pseudomonadota > Acidithiobacillia > Acidithiobacillales > Acidithiobacillaceae > Acidithiobacillus > Acidithiobacillus sp. TH-A117. The sequence continues at coordinate 141,296 of NZ_JBYCKQ010000029.1, read as the reverse complement.
TAATTCCTCTGGCGTCAGCGAACCCACCGCCACGAGAATTTCTCCCAGATGCTGATCTCCCTCGGGTAGCTGCTGAATCATTTTCAGATATGCCGCTATCTGTCCGTGCGCCGGCAACACATGAATGATGCTATTGTCTTTTACAAAATCAAACACATCAAGAATGCTGGCTTTATCGGCAACACTACGAAAAGCAATTTCATAACCTAGATAGCAAGTTTCCGCATCCATCACCGACAAGGCCGGCAAAGCATCCGTCAAAGTGACCAGACCGGTAATTTCGCCAATTTGCTGCAAATAGCGCAAAAAAGACAAAGGATCCATACCATCACGAAATGTATCTTGACCAAAACGGAGTGAGATATGCCAATTGGCTGCAGATTTTACGGGAGCGTCTGAAGATACTTCATGGATAAACTCAGTACGGATTTCCGCTTCATCATAAACCGTCAAGGACCGCTCTGTTAAAGATGGATGAGCGGCGATACTATTTCCTCCTAAGGCAGCCTGTAAAGCGGCCAGCAGGCGGAGATCCTCAGAAAGAAAATGCTGGTCTAAAGGTGTGGCAGATACCAGACGGTCCAGATAATCATTAATGTGATCACCACAGGAAAGTAACAAGGTAATATTGCCCGGGCTGAGTGTTTTACTGCCGGAACGGATCTGGTCGAGCAGGTTTTCGAGGCGGTGAGTAAAGCGCACCACCTCTTCCAGACCAAACAAACCTGCAGAGCCCTTGATGGTATGCGCAGCACGAAAAACGGCATTAATGCGCTCCAGGTCAGCCCCCTGCTCTTCCATAAATAATAAAGCACTTTCCATTTCTTGCAATAAATCGCGACTTTCTTCAAAAAAAGTCTGTAGCGCAGCAGCCATCTGCGGATCCATATCCATCATCCGGGCATCTCCTTGGTCAATACAATGGGATCGCCAAAAAAGCTGTCAAGGCGGCACAATTGCAAGGCCTGGACTACGGCAACAGAATGCGCACTCAGAAATAAACGGGACCCCCGACACAAGGCTTCGGTTTTGGCGGCAATCAGAACCTGAAGACCCGCACCATCAATTTCACAGATATCTTCCAGGATGAGTTCTACCTCGTGAAACTGGGTGATAGCCTTTAGCAGGGCTTCGCGTAGTGCTGCTACCGCATATATATCCAGATCACCGAGTAGACGCATTTGCAGTTTACCTGAGCTGCTTTCCTGCTGAATATCCAGGCTCATGTCAGGGTAAAACCAGTTTACTGACAGCTGCCAGCATTTGCTGCGGCTGAAAAGGCTTGATGACCCAGGCTTTTGCGCCGGCAGCCTGTCCCTCGCGTTTTTTTTCTTCTTCGGCTTCCGTGGTCAGCATAATAACAGGAGTGAATTTGTATTCCGGTTTCTGTTTAAGGGTTTTTACAAAAGTGATGCCATCCATATTGGGCATATTCACGTCACTGATGATGAGGTGGATCTTTTCTGCGGCCGCCAATTTGGCAAGACCATCCACACCATCACAGGCTTCAATCACGTTATAACCCCCGCCTTTCAGGGCAATACTGACCACTTGTCGCAGTGAAGCAGAATCATCCACTACCAATATATTTTTCGCCATGACTCAATTTCCTTGTTAAAAAAAGGTAATCTCCTGGTCCCCGGAAGCGGCTGTCGTAGCCTCTCCACGGTGAATAGACCGTTCTTCCGAGGTGGTATATTTGCCCGATAAGGACTGCAACCATTTTTCCAGCCCCTGCCCGCTATCGGACTGCAGATGTCCGGGCAGCTCCTCCATACCCTCTTCGGCATGACTCAGGGTCTGACTGACACGATCCTGAAACTGCAATGCCACGAGTAACTGATCCATTTCTGCACTGATTCCTTCCGCTTCCTGCTGCAGGGTTTCCGCAGAAGCGCTCAAATGCCGGGTCATCTCTTGTAAGCGCTGCAGCACATCCCGTATGGAACGTTCAGCATTGCCCAAAAACTGACGCTCTTGCTGAATAGTGCTTGCAGACTGATTGACGACGCCCCGGATAGAACTGGTGATTTCCTTGACGCTCTCGCCCATCTGCTGACTGGTTTCCTTCGAGCGGGTGGATAGCTTGCGAACCTCATCGGCCACAACCGCAAAACCTCGTCCCTGCTCCCCGGCGCGTGCCGCCTCGATGGCTGCATTGAGAGCGAGCAAGGTCGTCTGAGAAGCAATTTCGCCAACATCCCTGGCCATGGTTTCCAGCACACTGACTTGTTTCAGCAAGGCAGATATGACGCTTTGCTGGGTTTCATGCTGTGCGGTAACCGCCGCAATATGTTTGAGTACACTCAAAAGTTCATTTTCACTGTTCTGAAAAAGTGTCGCTAGATCCTGAGGTGAACCGCCATGGGTATCGCCTCGGGATGCCTGAACGGCATTACCCAGGCGTTGGTGCAGATTGACGAAGCGAGACATGATATCCGCTATAGCCGATTCCATCTGGGTACGTCCGGAACGTACCTGAGAGCTCAGTACGCTTATGGCTTGACCGAGGGCGCTGACGAGTGAATCTGATGTCATATTACTGATCCATCCTGGTAGTTTGTCTCAAATCTGGTACAGTCAGAATGAACTACGGCACGCTGCCGCAAAAACTTTAGGGGAAACTGATGCAGTTCTTGCAAACGCCACTCCGCCTTGCTCCAATAGGCAAATTATTGAAAAACGCCTAATTGACTTGGTATCCGTCGTCAAACACGTTATTTATTGAACAAGCATCTTTGAATCATAAGGTTACATAAAAAATGAACCCTGTAATTGATCATCTGCCGCCCTCCAGTGAAGAGGATGAGCTGGTTGCTCGCCAGGCCATTCTCGGGCGCCAGGACGAAATCATCGGCTATGAGCTATTTGCCCGCAACGAAAACAGCGGCCCTCTGGAAGACCCTTTTCTCTGCTCTGCCCGGGTTTTGATCAAAACTTTCAGCGTCTTCAATCCGGAAAACCTTCTGGGCGGGAAACCGGCGTTCATCAATTTCACCAACAGTCAGTTTGATGAAAAAAGTCTGGCACTTTTCCCGCCACGCCAGGTGATTCCCGAGTTTACTATTGCTGAGGCACCCAGTCGCGAGTTTTTGGGGCAACTTCTTCAGCTCCAGAAACTGGGATTTCGACTGGCACTGGACCGCTTCGAAGCCAAACCCTGGCACATAGCCCTGCTCAAAATTGTGGATTTTGTCAAAATCGATTGCTTCAGCAATAATCCGGAACAATGGGAACAATGGGTCAAGCTCATCAAAAGTTATAAGCTGCCACAACAACCGGCGATCATTGCAACGCGCGTGGAGACTGTAGAATTGGCGCGTCGCTGCTTTGAAGCGGGAGTAGATTACAGTCAGGGTTTTTATTACATGCAGCCCGAGATCATCAAGGGCAAGCCCTTGACCTCCAATCAGCATACTATATTCAATCTGCTGAATTTATTACTCGAAGAAAACCCCGTCTCCGACATTGAAGAAGCCTTTCGCCGGGATCCAGGACTTTCCTATCAACTGTTACGCTATCTCAATTCGGCCGGCATGACCCGTGGCAAAGAAGTGGATAGTATCCGCCAGGCTCTTATTTTATTGGGGCGTGAACCTTTGCAGCGCTGGCTGACACTGCTTTTATTTGCCAGTCGGGGAGCCCAGAAATCACCCATCCTGATCATGGCGGCTACTCGTGCCAAATTTGCCGAACTTCTCAGAGAAAAATCTCCGATCCTGAGCAAAGAGCCAGCGATCTTGAATCGTAGCTTTCTCACCGGGATGCTGTCTCTCCTGGATGTGTATTTGCAGCAACCTATGTCTGCCCTCCTCAATGAGCTGAAAATCCCTGAAGAAATGCGCCAGGCACTCCTGTACAAGGAAGGCGAAGATGGCGGACTACTCAGTATGATGGATGCTGTGGAGCACGGCGATCTTGACACCGTGAAACAAATGGGGCCGCAATGGAGACTATCACTGGCAGAAATTACTGCTGCATCATTGGAAGCCATGAACTGGGCAGCGAATTTGAAATGAACGCATTGCGTGCTCGAACATGATAAAGGAAGAGAAGACAATGCATATGGATGCTTTTTTACCCCAGCTGGAGAAAGGCAATTGTCCTTCACCATCCCAAAGTACATTAGCACTCCTGGAGCTGCTGCAAAAAGATAATGCCGGGCTTGATGAGGCTGCCAAGCTGATTCGTCTTGATCCCATTTTAACCGCTAAAATTGTCAAGCTGGCTAATTCTCCCTTTTATCGTCCTATCAGACCGATTATCTCATTGGATGAAGCCCTGATGCGTATCGGTTTACAAGTAGTAGTACGCATGGCACTGGGCCTCGCTCTGATCAATAGCAAACAGGTACCCACATCCGTTTTTGATTGGCAGCATTTCTGGTCGGGCAGTTTGTTACGCGCTTTGGCCATGCAATCTTTAGCCAAAACAACAGGAAACTGGCCTGCCGGAGAAGTGTTTACTTTTGGTTTATTAAGTGAAATCGGCAGTCTGATGATGGTCTGCACCGCGCCTGAAAAATGTGCGATCCTCAATCATTCAGATTTAAGTTTTGCCCAACAAAAAGCCTTGGATGAAGAACATTTCGGTTTCAGTCGGCACGAACTGACAGCAATGCTTATGCGTCAGTGGCGCTTTCCGGAGACCATGATATTGGCCATTGAAGGTCACACCGCCCCCTATCAGAATCATATCGAAGGCCTCAACAACCCTAATAACGACAGACTGCAAATACTTATCAATATTCTGGACGCAGGAAGAAGTATTAGCGAATGGGCCCTGTCATCTTCAGATCGTGACCTGGAACGTCTCCAGAAAAATGCCAGAGGCTGGTGGATCAATACCCCACACCTTTCTACCATGCTTCACCAAATACTTACGGATTGGGCGGAGGTTGCAGATATTTTTGAGATGCCCCAATCCATTCCTGGCCAAGACAAATTGGCTTCTGTGCGTCAAGCATTACTGAATGTAAACAAGCACCTTGAAACCGAAAATAACAACACATTACTACTGGTCGATGACCAAGCCAGCGATCGTGCCCTCTTACAACGCACTCTGGAGCCAGCTGGATACCAGACCCTTCAGGCTTCCAGTGCCGAAGAAGCTTTTACTATCATCTATAAAAATGCCCCCCGAATTATATTATTGGATTGGGTCATGCCGGAAATTAACGGACTGGATTTATGCCGTCGCCTTCGCCGGGAGTTTGGCCCTCGACTTTATATTATTATTCTCACTGCCCACTACAATCAAAGTTATGCAGTAGAAGCATTGGAAGCAGGCGCCAACGACTATTTAAGCAAGCCCATAGAACGTAAGACTTTATTGGCCAAACTTACTGTTGGACAACAGATAGTTGAGTTCATTGCCTCGCTTGAGAGTCAATGTGAACAGCTTATTCATCAGAATAATTCATTGCAATCCATGGCCATGAAAGATGCGTTAACTGGACTAGCCAATCGCCGTGGAGCTGATGAATTTCTTCATCAATATTGGCCAGACACCTTTCATCCGCAAAATACCCTGAGTTGCATCATGATCGATATTGATCACTTCAAGAAAATCAATGATCAGTATGGCCACGATCTGGGCGATCGCGTACTTGAGGCGGTGGGCAGAATACTGCTAGAAGTTTCGCGTATCGGGGATCTTATCGCCCGCGTGGGTGGAGAGGAGTTCATGATCCTCTGCCTTCAGTGCAACCTGCAAAATGCTGCCTCTCTTGCCGAACGACTTCGACAAAGCATGGCCCAACTCGACAAGAAACTTCCACCCGTCACGATCAGCGCGGGAGTTGCCGAAATGCATGCAGATATGGTGAACAGTGAAGCTTTGATGCGTGCCGCCGACCAGGCATTACTGGTCGCTAAACGCCAAGGCCGCAACCGGGTAGTTTGTGCAGATCAAAACCTGGGAGATAGTCCATCATGATCGGCCTGATACAAAAATTGGTATTGCAGATGGTAGAGGAAATAGGTGGGCGTGATGCATTACTGGAAGTCAAACGACTTACTGGGCTTCCCGATGACTTTGAATTTCGTATTGATACGGATTATGACAACCAGCAAATGCGGCAAATTCTTGATAATGCCTGCACAGTCCTGCAAATCAGTGAAGATACTGCCCTGACTGCCTTTGCAGATTATTTTCTGCGCGATGCACAATCGCGATTTCCGGTCTTTATTGCCCAAGCGCATTCGGGAAGAGAATTGCTTATTCACCAGACCACAATCCACAACATGCTAGGTTCTGGTTTGAGAAATGCGGAAAAACTGAAAGCCATCAATGATAAATTCATCGTGAAAGAGCTAGAAAATGGAGATCTTGAGGTCATCTATCGCTCGCCCAATCAATGGTGTACACTTTATCGTAAGCTTGCTGAAGGAGTAGCCCGCTTGTACCAGGAGAAGATCGCACTTACTACGATTCAATGCCGCAAACGTGGCGATGAGCATTGTACTTTTCTTATCCATTGGTCAAAAGCAAACATTCTGTCTGAAAAAAATCTCTAAAGGTTCATCCGTTACTATGCAAACCACCATTAAACAACTTCACAGCGCCATGCAAGAGATTTCTGATCAACTCTGCCAGGCTGTTAATGGTGATTTCAATTTTGTAGTGCGCTGTTCTACAGCTGACGAAGAAGCTGAAAAATTAACTTTATTGGTCAATTTCGTCTTGAGTGCCGCTGCCCGCGCCATCGATCAACGTGAACAGCAGACGGCCAATCTCGATATCATTGTGGCGGAGCGTACGGCTATGCTCACTGAAGCAAAAGAAGCTGCAGAAGCTGCCTCACATGCTAAAAGCCAGTTTCTGGCCAGCATGAGTCACGAGCTTCGCACCCCCTTGAATGCCGTCATTGGCTACAGTGAATTGATTCTGGAGGAAATGGAAGATGGCGTAACGGGAGCAAATACCGAGGCTGATCTGATCACTATCCGTGATGCTGGCAGACATTTGCTCAGCCTGATTAATGATGTCCTTGACCTGAGTCGAATAGAAGCCGGGCAGACTGACATTTTTCCAGAATACTTCGATCCCTTGGAGTTTGCGCGCTCTACAGCCGCCACTTTGCATTCTCTCATTAAAAAAAAGGGGAATACTCTTGAATATGTATTACCGGATCAGGCTAATCATGTATTCAGCGATTTGAGCAAAATACGTCAATGTTTAATCAACATTCTCGGCAATGCGGCAAAATTTACCGAAAATGGTCACATCATTCTGGGTTACCAAGAAATAATGGCATCCGATCAGATTGGCTATGGCGAGTGGTGGGTCCGTGATACCGGCCCGGGGATAGCCGCAGACCAAAAAGAAAAAATTTTTGAAGCTTTCACACAGGCAGATAGCTCTATCAATCGCCGCTATGGCGGGACGGGTCTGGGTTTAGCCCTTTCCGCCACCTTGTGCCGCATGTTGGGGGGAAGTATCCGAGTAGAGAGCACACCAGGAAAAGGATCCATATTTACCATCTCGTTGCCCATCCATTACCGGGAATCTGGAGAAACAGCATGATGATCCTGGTGGCAGAAGATGACCTGCGTAATCGGGACATGCTGGTCCGTCGCCTGATGCGTCGTGATTACATTGTCATTGAAGCAGAAAACGGTATGCAAGCCATTGAACAAGCCAGAGCGAACAAGCCGGACATCATTTTAATGGATATTGCCATGCCCGATGTCAATGGCTGGGATGCTCTTGAGCAAATCTATCGTTTATACCCCGAAATTCCAGTAATCATACTTTCGGCACACTCCATGGTTGACGACCAACGCCGCGCCATTACAGCTGGTGCCGTTGCTTACCTGTCAAAACCTATCGATTTCGAGAGGTTATTAAAAACCATTGAACAATATAGAATCTAACCATCAGCCGCGCTATATTCTTGTAATTGAAGATGACATTCCCAGCCGGCAGCTCATGCTGCGGCGGCTCAGGAATAGTGGTTGGTCAGTTATGGAAGCAGCAGATGGTCCTTCGGCTTTGGCAATAATGGCGCAACAAACACCCTCTGCCATTCTCCTGGATATGGGCCTGCCAGGCATGAATGGTTTGGAGGTATTACAAGAGATTCGCAAAACTCATACTGCACTCAGCCTCCCTGTTATCATGGTAACAGCCTTTGATGAAAAGGATTATCTTGTTCAAGCATTGGCAGAAGGAGCGAACGACTTTGTCAACAAGCCCGTAGACTTCACCATATTAAAAGCACGATTAATAGCTCATTTGGATTTATCTGCGACAAGTCAACGGCTCAGCAACCTGCAGGCGCGGCAAGAACTGATCTTGCGCGGTGCCAATGATGGTATCTGGGAGTTAGATGTCCAGTCACAGCAATTGCGCCATTCACAACGTTGGCTGGAATTATTACAATGTCACATAAGTCAAAAAAACACGAGTATAACCCAGTGGATTGAACGAGTTCATCCTCAGGATCGGCAATATGTGGAAAAAATCATTAATGATTTCCTCGCCAATCGCAACTCAGACACCCTCAGTCTTGACTATCGGATTCGACGGGAAGATGGTCATTATTTATGGATACATACGCGCGGGGCGGCAGAGTCAAACCCGGAGGGACATCTCACTTATATTGCTGGAACCCATACCGATATCAGCAAAGATCGCTATCAAAATCGCGTCACCGGCCTGGCAAATCTCGAATACTTATCGGATTACTGGATGAGCATACAGTCGATGATGCCCGAAAAATCAATCACACTATTTGCCATTCTGCTTGATCATAATGATTTAATCCCAGAAAATCGCAGCAACTATCGAGCTTTTATTACCGAACTTACCCAATTAATTCAAAACACAACACCATCAGTTGTACAACTGGGTACAGGCAAAGATCCAAACCATCTACTGGTATTTATCGATGAAAGCTATTCAGAAAATAAATTGCCATCTGAAATTGAAGAAAACATCTGCTCTCTCGTGGATGAAATCATTCACAAGTATCAAAACACACTAACTATAACTTATAACTGCGGATCTCTGCGCACAGATAAACGCTCAGGGCATTTGAAGGATCCCTTTGCAGCAGTTATCGCCGCAGCTGAGCATGCTCGCAAAAATATGCTATATATACAGAATTTTGATGAGAAAATGCAGAATGCTTACAATAACAGATTAACCATTATTCAAAAAATACCCGAAGCAATTACTCACGAGCATATTCAACCGTGGTTGCAACCCATTATTATGAATGGAAAGACACTCATAGGATTTGAAGCCTTAGCACGCTGGGAAGACGCAGAACTTGGCAGGATCCATCCCGCCGATTTTTTACCTCTGGCTGAAGAAACCGGACAATTGTTCACTCTTACCAAAACCATTCTTGACCAAGCTCTACACATCATTTCCACGCTCATCAAACAAGGCATCATTCACAAGCAAACTTATGTTTCTGTAAATTTTGAGGCTGAACAATTACATCACCCTCAATTTGAGGATCTGCTGGAAAGCACTATTGATCGTCATGATTTACATCCGCAGCATCTATGCATAGAACTCGTAGAATCCAACTGGCTTGATGTAAACACCGCTTTACGCGAGCGATTGGAAAAATTACGCGCTCAGGGATACAAGCTTGCACTGGATGATTTCGGTACAGGTTATTCTTCACTCAGTATGCTGAACCAGTTACCCTTCAGTACACTGAAAATTGATCAAAGTTTTATTCGGCGGATGCTCACCGAGCATTCTACCTGCTCCCTGGTCCAATCCATCATCGCTATAGGCAAGGCACTGAACTTATATATTATCGCAGAGGGTGTCGAAACCCTGGAAGAAGAACAGTTTCTACTTCAGTCCGGCGTCAATATTACCCAGGGCTTTTTTCGGGGGAGGCCGATGGCAAAAGACGTCCTCATGGAATGGCTGCAGAACCATCCCCAGGAGCCGATGAATGACTAGGCGCTCCGCCGATGATCGTTTTTGCCGTTAAGGCATCATTCACACTTCTTTCCGTTTTTTGATTACCGACAATGCGTAATGCTGCCTTTTGACTGAGCACTACGATACTGACGCGCCTGTTCAAGGGTGAGTCGGGCTCTTTCGGCACATACAGCACGGCAGAGCCCATACCCACCACCCGCAGAATTTTACTTTCATCCAGGCCACTCTGCACCAGAATCTGACGCACGGCATTGGCCCGTCCTGCTGACAAATTGAAATTACTGTAACCCTTGCCGCCATTGGCATAGCGCAAGGCATCGGTATGCCCGGTAATGCTGATCTGATGGGTAGCTGGTTCAAGGTTGGCGCTATGGCCTTGAAAATCACCCGGGCATAGGGTTCCAGAACGGTACTGCCATTGGGAAACATGGAGCGTTTCGCGCTATCCACCACCTGAATACGCAGTCCCTCCGGGGTGATATTGATGAGTAACTGATGCCGAAAAGCGGCCAGAGCGGGGTTACCGGCAATTTGTGCGTCCAGAACTTTTTTCAGATGCTCCAGATTTTCATGGTCTACCTGTTCACTTGCAACCGTCAGAGTGGGATTACTGGCAAGATTTTGCCGCTTTTCACCGCGTTGAATCTCACCGACGGTCTTTGTCAAATTTTTGCCGCCACCAGGCAAAATGGAGTTGGATGAACCGCTGCCGGGACCGCCCATTAAAGAAACCCGTTCAGGGTTTTTGAACCACTGGGCAATACCCTGTAATTGCGCTTTGGTCGTGGAGCCCAGCAACCACATCAATAAAAAGAAAGCCATCATGGCGGTAATAAAATCGGCGTAGGCAATTTTCCAGGCACCACCGTGCCCGCCACCGCCAACCTTTTTGATACGCTTTATGACAATTGGCTTGTTTTTTCCATCGTCAGCCATGATTGATCACTTTCCCTTGCTTTCCCGTAGATGATTATCCAACTCCTGAAAACTGGGACGTTCGGTGGAGAACAGAACCTTACGACCAAATTCTACAGCCACCTGAGGAGGATAAGCATTCATCGTGGCCAGCAAAGCCACTTTAATACATTCAAAAATTTTACTGCTTTCTGCCGCCCGATCTTCCATCCGTGATGCCAAAGGAGACAATACGGCGTATCCCAGAAGAATACCCAGAAATGTCCCCACCAATGCCGCCGCAATCAACTCGCCGAGAACTGAGGGTGGTTTATCCACTGAACCCATGGTGTTCACCACTCCCATCACTGCGGCCACAATACCAAAAGCGGGCATACCATCGGCGGTGCGGGTTAAAGCATGGATGGGAATTTCCATTTCACGATGATGGGTATCAATATCCACATCCATGAGATTTTCCATTTCAAAGGCTCCCAGATTGCCACCCACCATCAGTCGCAAATAATCAGTCAAAAATTCCATCACATGATGATCTGCGAGAATACGTGGGTATTTTTTGAACATTTCGCTGGCAGCAGGATCGTCCACGTCGCCCTCAATGGACATCAGACCACCCTGACGAATTTTAGCAAAAAGCTCATTCAGCAGACTAAGCAACTCCATATAAATGGCTTTGTTATATTTCGAACCCTTAAAAGCCAGCGGCAGAGCTTTAATAACGGCTTTGAATGTGCGCGGGAATGTTGCCGCAAAAAATGCACCAAAAGCACCACCAGCGATCATCAGCAGTTCATAGGGCTGAAGCAGGGCTGTAATGGCCCCGCCTTCAAGCATGAAGCCACCAAATATAGCGCCCAGAGCAATGATATAGCCGATAATCAGAAACATGGATTAAATCCCGTTATTGAACAACAAAACTGGCAAAATATACAGCCGCTATGGGTGGTGTTTTATCGGGTTGGGGTTTTTTAAGCGCCCCACCATCGGTTTCGAGTATTTTATTTACCTGCGCTTTTATTTTTTGCAGGAGTTGATCACGCACCGCTGGCTGGCTCACCGTGTCGGCATTCTGAGCACTCAACAAGAGCAGAATGCCATTGCGAATCTCGGGCATAAAAGACTTCACCGATGCCTCGACTGATGGATCATAAGTTTTTAACTGGATTTGCACCTGAATATAATGGGTACTCCCATCAGTGCTTTGGAGGTTGGTCACGAGTGAGCCCAGATCAATAAACTTGGTGTTCTGCAGTTTTTGCTGAGCTACTTCTGCCGGGGTCGGGGCTGCCGTAGAGCGCAGCATGAACCACCATACCGCTGCACCGCCGACTACTACCAGCAATACGATAACAGCCATCAGAATAACTACCAGCTTGCTTTTTCCCGCTTCTTCCGCCATGGCTTCCTTGCCTGTAATATTTCAGAATAAATGAATAATTATCCGACCAGCATATCATTAAAGTCTATCATCCTGGGAGTCTGGCTGCCCTGGATTTTGCCGTATACGCAAGACCACTCCAAGCGCAAGTCCTGGATTACCGGATCACAGCACTGAAGGGCATTCAAGTCATTGAACATATTGCAATAAGCCAGCTTCAACAATAAATAGCGATATAAGCGATCGAGGCGAATCACCCGCTCTTTGGTCAGCTGTTCTTCCAGATGCAGGAGCAGATGTTGCACCAACTGTTCGGCACGTTCTATGGCCACTCGCTTGGCCCCATAGTCGCGACGCTCCAGAGCATTCCTGATACGCAGCAAATAGGCCTCCACGCCCTCCAAACCGAGTTGCATCAGCGGTGTAGCGTTTTCCTGAGAGGATTCCGGCTCTGGATAATGCATGTATGGCTGTGATGGTTGAGGCATGGCTACTCTCCTGCGGCTTCTGAATTGTCTAAACGACACATCCTGCAAAAAACTGAAGTAGCCATCCTTGTCGTGACAACAACCATAACCAGAATAAGTGGCATGATGCTTGCTTAATTACCTCTAAAGACGGGAGGTAAGCCATGACTGCACATTCAGAAATGTACACTTCACAGCATGTTGACCAGATCCCAGATAATGGCACTTATCTGGAAGATCTCGTGAACTTTTACGAGGCCTGGAAAAGCTACTGGCAACTGTGGCTGCGCGAATACTTACAGGGACGCTCACTGCCCAGACAAGCTGAACAGAGTGTGCTGCAAGCCTTGCATGACCCTGAATCGCGGATTCCGGAGATTTATCGCTTATTTTGGCGGGATCTACAGGAAAACTATCATCGTATTATGCATCAGCTGCAGGAAATCCGGGCCAAGTCTGATTGCAAAGCCGCTTTACTGACGGTGATGCCTGCGGCCGAAGCGCTGGAGCGACAATGTTTTGACGAGATAGTCGCGTTCAGCAAAAACATGGGGGAAGTGGATCCCCTTACCAGCCTGCTCAATCGCCGCCGCATGGAACAAGACCTGGCTCGCGAGCAGTCTTTGGTGGATCGCGGGGCATTTGCCTATATTGCCATGCTGGATGTGGATCATTTCAAAAAACTCAATGACCAATTCGGTCATATCAGTGGGGACCGCGTTCTCAAAGAACTGGCAGACCGCCTTCGCGCGCAGTTACGCCCTTATGACGGCCTATACCGTTATGGCGGTGAGGAGTTTTTTGCCCTGTTTCCGCGAATGCAAAAAAATTGTGCCCTGCTCACCGCGCAAAGGCTCTGTCAAAAAATTGCCAGTGAGCCTTTCCAGATTGACCAGGGGCGGACTATACAAGTCACAATTTCCATTGGAATAACCACCTTGCTCGCGCAGGTTCCAGCCAGAGAGCGGGTCATCATCGCTGATGCGGCTCTCTATCAGGCCAAGCATGAAGGCCGCAATCAGGCCCGGCTATTACCCTGATCACACCCCTCTCTTTTTCTTTTTCAGGATAACCATTAGGATAACGGCAGGATAATCATAACACTGAGGTTCGCAGCGTGCCCCCCAAATCTCCTCCGGAAATTGCCCGAGAAGCCCTGAAAAGTCTCATGGAACAGGGCCTGTCACCCACCCCTGAAATATACACCCGCTTTTACCGGGACATTTCCGGAGAAAAGTCTCCAGTGACTGCCGACTGGCCCGACCTCCTTCAAAGGCTTTGTACCGAATGGGAAAGATCCCAATCAGGATTGTCACACCTGCAGAAAATGCTGGCTAAAAATCAGCTGTTCACGGTAAAGGATGCACCGGCTTTATCCATAAAGCTCAACAACCTTTTGGAGCAGTGGGAAAAACTACCTACCCGCCAGGTTAACTCCGAGGCCATTGAAATCCGTGACGACAACAGTGCAGACACTCATTGCAGTGACTGGCAACGATTGTGGAAGACCAGCATCCAACTTGGCTTACGCCACGAAGACGCGATCAGCTCGGGTGTCCTGGCGCAAATAGACGATCTTCTCCATGCCCCCAACACCAACCCGGAACATTTGGCGCCTTTGGCCAGATCCCTGTGGTCCCATCAACGCGACCTGGACGCCAAGGCAGAAAAAATGCGCCAGGGATTGCAGGAGCTCCTGCAACTCCTTCTGCGCAATGTTGCTGACCTTGTCGAAAACGATGCGTTTTTATCCGGACAGATGGATATCGTGCAACGCGCCGTCCAGTCGGCTCAAAATGATCAGGAACTTGAGTTAGCCATCAGCGGAGTCAAAGAAGTTATTTTTCAGCAGGGGAAACTGAAATCTGAAGTGCGTGAGGCTCGCAAGGCCATTCGGGACCTCGTAAATCTGGTACTGATTTCTGTGGAAAGCATGGCGGGTGAAAATGGTCGCAACCACCAGCAACTGGAAATTCTTGCCACCGAGCTGGAAAGCGCCAAAGATTGGCAGCATATCCGTCAAATTGTCAGCGCAGTCGTCAGCACGAGCAAAAACATCACCACACAATCTGTAGAAACCAGGAACGCCTTGTTGCAGGCCAAAAACCGCCTGCAAAGTGCCCAGGAAAAAATTCGCACACTGGAAAATGAGCTGGAATCCATCAGTCAACTGGTACATGTAGACCCCCTGACCGGCTTATTGAATCGCCGGGGTTTGAATGCGGCTTTTGCCCGAGAAACCGCCAGAGCTCAACGTCTGAATCAGCCTCTGGCAGTTGCTATTGTCGATCTGGATCATTTCAAGCAGGTCAATGACCAGTATGGACACGATCTGGGTGATCGGGTTTTACAGGAGATGGCCAGGATTCTGCAGAATACCCTGCGCGCCAATGATGTCATCACCCGTTATGGCGGCGAGGAGTTTGTGCTGCTGATGCCCGAAACTTCAGCTGAAGGGGCCAAGCACATTCTGGAGCGCTTACAACTGCGTCTTGGTCAACAGCATTTCGAGACTCGCGATAAAGCTTTGCAAGTAAGTTTCAGCGCCGGCGTGGCGCGTTGGCAGAAGAACAGCAGTCAGGATCAGATTATCGCGCTAGCCGATCAGGCCATGTATCAGGCGAAAAAAGCGGGACGCAAACGCATCTACCTGGCTGATCAGGCAAACTCATCCACTTGATGCCCGGAATCATCCTTCCTTGGCTCGGGCTTTTTTTTATGCGATGACTTGGGATTCTGCTCCCTGTACACAGGGCGCAAAGGCTGCACGGGCTGCGTACCGGTTTCGACGGGGCGAAAAGGGGTATCTGCCATGTTGACCCTCCTTTAACACAAAAGACAACTGCTCTTGACTATACGCCCACTTACTCAGCATAGAAACTTTGCAAACGTCCTTCAATGAGCTTCGGGTTCTCCCCTTCCGCAATACTCACCAATCCTTCAATGATCATTTCCCGCAAATAATTCTGCTGATGAACCACGCCCTTGAGCTTATTGGAAATCGGCAGGAAAAGCAGGTTGGCTGAGCCAACGCCATAAATGGTTGCGACAAAAGCCGTGGCAATGCCGGCGCCCAATTTGGCGGGATCCGCCAGATTTTCCATCACATGAATCAAACCCAAAACGGCACCGAGAATGCCAATGGTAGGCGAATAGCCGCCCGCCGATTCAAATACCCGGGCTCCTTGACGCTCCACTTCCGAACGTGAATCCATGTCTACTTCCAATGTAGCGCGGATTTTAGCCGGTTCTGAGCCATCCACCAGCATCTGTAACCCCTTACGCATGAAAGGATCATTGACGGTTTCGAGCAATCCTTCTAGAGCCAGCAAGCCATTTTTCCTAGCCGTATTGCTCCATTCCAGCAGCTCCTGAATAACCGGTTGCGGGTCGGTTTTCGGCGGCAGGATAATCCACGGCAGCATTTTCAGGGAACGTACAAATACCGGCAAACGGTACTGCACCATCACCGCACCAGTAGTACCGCCAATCACGATGATAAAGGCCGTCAGTTGCAGAATAGAGCTGAGTTTACCTCCCTCCAGTAATTGCCCCAGAAAGATTCCACCAAAAGCAACCAACAATCCTGCAACGGTCAGAAAATCCATGAGATTCTTTCCTTATGGCGCATCGTTCCAGTCTCCAAGCTGACTGCGCAAGCGTAAAACAGCCTGGCGCATGATCTGACTCACCCGGGATTCCGTAACCTCCAGTACCACAGCGATTTCCTTCAATGTCAGTTCATCCTGGTAATACAGGGCCAAAACCAGTTGCTCACGCTCCGGCAGGCACCGGATGTTGCTCTGCAAGGCTCGGGCAAACTCCTCGGAGCTGAGAACAGCCGCCATATCTGCCGATGGATCGCGCAAAAATCGACCGGCAAACACATCATTATCCACGCTCAAATCTTCCAGATAAACGATTTGCCCGCCCGTATTCTGCAAAGCCGCATGATAGGTTTTGAGATCCCAACCGAGCATGCTGGCAATTTCTTCTTCTTCGGGTGAGCGACCCAGTTGCTGTTCCAGGCAGCTGATCGCTTTGCGAATGGATTGCTCTTTGGCCCGGGCCCGGCGTGGCAGCCAATCCTGATTGCGCAGCTCATCCATGATACTGCCGCGAATCCGCAGGCTGGCGTAGGCCACAAAAGCCGCATCGCTGGTGTTTTCCTGTCCGGAAAGCGCGTCCATCAAACCCATTAAACCCGCCTGAACCAAATCTGCCAGTTCGATATTGGCGGGTAACCGGGCACGGATCCGTTGTGCAATACGTTGCACCAGAGGGGAAAAACGCGCCACAGCTGCGCTTATTTCCACCGATGGATCGGTAGCGCGCCGGGCACTCATCAGATCGCAGACTCGGGACTGGCCATCAGCAGACGCTCCATAAAAAACGCCATATGCCCTGCGGCATTAAAGGAGTGGGGCCAGCGCTCAATGGTCATGGCTACATCACGCAATGCCCTGGCAACGGATGATTCCGGATACAATTCCACCACCGCTTTCTGGGCACGCACCGCAGCCCGCAAGGCGGGATCCAGAGGCAAGGTACCCACCTGTTCCAAAGTGACGTCCAGATAACCGTCAGCGACTTTGGCAATGCGCTGAAACAATGCTTCGCCTTCTTTCTGATCCCTGACCATATTCGGCAGCACCTTGAAGCGTCGTACACCATGATTGCGGCTGAGTACCTTGATCAAGGCATAGGCATCGGTAATAGACGCAGGCTCATTGGAAAGCACGACCAATACCTCCTGAGCAGCCTGACTGAAGGTCAGCACATCACCGGCAATACCGGCAGGCAGGTCAATCAGCAGATAATCCATATCGAGACTCAGATCACCGATACCCTGAATCAGGTTGGATTGGGACTGAGCGTCCAGATTGGCCATCCGTGCCACACCGCTGGCCGCAGGTAAAATACGCATGTTCCAGGGACCGGTAATCAACACCTCAGCCATGCTTTTTTCACCGGAAATCACATGGGACAGGTTATAGCGCGGACTCAACCCCAACAGCACATCCACATTACCCAACCCCAGGTCTGCATCAAACAGCAAGGGCTTGGCGCCTTGCTGGGCCAGGGCAACGGCCAGATTCACTGCCACATTGGTTTTTCCCACACCACCCTTACCGCTAGCTATGGCAATGACTTTTACCGGCTTCCTAGCCCGCATGCGCCGTAATCCTTCTGCCTGATCCAATTTATATTCACCCTGAATAGCCATATTTCCACGGGATTCATTCATAGCGGCTGCCATGGTAGCGATTCCCGGAGTCCGGTGCCAGTACATCCGGGTGATGCTCAAGGCTGGTTTCCAACAAGGACAGTAGCTGCTCCCAGGGAGCTTCGTGCATGTCTTCCGGCACCTTCTGGCCATCACTATACCAGGCAACGGGTAGATGCTGAGTAGACAACCATTCCAGTACTGCGGCAAAAGCGGGAGTTTCATCCACTTTCGACAAAATGGCACCATTGAGCGGTATATGCGTATAAGGCTGCAAAACCGTGGACATATTCCGGCCACTGAGGCTGGCCGGGATCAGCAGATAACGCTGGGCATCCGCGCCCAAGGCGGCAAACCACTGCAATTGTTCATTGAGACGCGGATCTTTGGGACCCATGCCAATGGTATCGATGAATATCCAGGAGCGGTCACGATGTTTTTCCAGCGATTTCAAAAGATCATCCGGCCCTTTGATCACATCCAGTGGTACACCCAGAATTCGCGCATAAATATCCAGTTGCTCCACTCCGGCAATCCGGTAGGTATCTGTCGTCAGGAGCGCCACGGAATGAGGACCATGGCGCAAAACCTGGGCGGCCGCCAGCTTGGCTATACTGGTCGTTTTGCCGGAACCCGTTGGCCCTAACAATACAAACAATCCCGGCTTATCCAGCGTGCTTTGACTGATACCCACCTGTTCTTCAAGGGTTTTGCGCAAACTTTCCTTCCAGTTTCGGGGCTCGCCCTGCTCCAGAAAACGGCCAATCCACGAGTCGGAAAAACCCATTTCCGTCAAAAACTCCTGAGCAGATTTTTGTGCAGGTTGCGGACCCCAGCGTCTTTCAACCAACTGTTTCAGGGCCTGTAACTCGCTGTGCAAATTCGCAGATTTCTCCTGTGAATGTGTATTTTCACGCTTCGGCGTTGCTTGCATTTCTGGGGAATGCATGCCGGCCAACATCGCTGCATCGGATACTGGATACTTTTGCGAATTTTCCGGCAGATTACGCAAGGGTTCCGGCCATGCCGGTACAGACTGGGTTTCGCTCCATTGTTTTTCATCAAAATCAATGGCGGCAACAATCTCAACTTCGCCATCGGCTTCGCGATTGGACAAAATGACCGCTTCCGGCCCCAGGGTAAGCCGAATCTGCTGGAGAACATCCCGGGTATTCGCGCCACTAAACCGTTTGATTTTCATACATGCTGTCTCCTGTAAAGACTCTCGCGGTTGCCACCCAGCGGGTTCACGCACCCAGTGTGGCGACTACCCTGATTTTCTTGCTCTCGGGAATTTCGGCATAAGAAAGCACCCGCATCCGGGGCGCGCTTCTTGCCAGAAAACGGGCTAGAAATGCGCGCATGGGTGCCATCGCCAACAATACCGGTTGCATGCCCCCCGCCTCCATCTGCTGCATCAAGTCCCCCGCTTTTTCCAGTACCCGCTGGGCCAGTCCCGGCTCCAGCGCTTCGCCATTACTATTACGCAGGCTCTCTTGCAATAAGTGTTCCAGTTGTCCGTCCAGCACCGCCACCGGCAGTTCCGACTGTCCGGGAAACAGTCCCTGAACAATATAAGGCCCAAGCGCTGTACGCACAGCCGCCGTCAACTCGTCAACATCCTGACTTTGTGGTGCATGCTCCGCCAAAATCTCGACAATGGTGCGCATATCGCGAATAGGAACGCTTTCATTCAAAAGATTTTGCAGCACTTTTTTGAGTTTGTCCGGGGACAGCATTTTCGGAATCACATCTTCGACCAGCTTGGGAGAACGACTGGCCAGATGAGACAGCAGGCCCTCCACTTCTTCCCGACCCAGCAATTCTGCGCCATGCCTTTGCAGGATCTGGTGCAGCTGTGTGGCGATGACCGTCGCCGGATCAACAACGGTATAACCCAGAGCGACGCTCTTATCGCGATCTTCCTTATTGATCCAGACTGCCGGCAGGCCAAAGGAAGGATCGGTGGTCGGCGTACCGGCGACTTTGCCCAGCACATTTCCCGGATCAATGGCCAGAAGCAAATCGGGGAACACCTCGCCTCCACCGGCTTCCACCCCTTTGACATTGATCCGGTAAGCCGTGGGTCGCAGTTCCAGATTATCCCGAACATGTACCGCCGGTACCAGAAACCCGAAATCCTGAGCGAATTTTTTACGAACACCGCGAATCCGTGCCAGCAATTCGCCACCCTGACCTTTATCCACCAGAGGAATCAGGCGGTAGCCCACTTCCAGACCCAGGGGATCCAGGGGTTCGACACTGGCCCAGGTGACTTCCTCGGGCTCATTGCTGCTGGGAACTTCGGGAGCCTTTTCCGGCGCTTTAGGTTGTTTACCATACCAGACGATACCCCCCAGCAAAGCAGCAGCTCCTAAAAAGGGTAAATGGGGCATTCCCGGAATCAGTCCCAGGATGGCGAGGATTACCGCCACGATAGTCAGCACTTCCTTGTTTTGAAATACCTGGCCGATCAACTGCTTGCCCAGATCCTGACCGGTATTGACGGTACTCACCACAATACCGGCGGCAATGGAGATCACCAGCGCTGGGATTTGTGCGACCAGGGCATCACCAATACTCAACAGGGTGTAATCGTGGGCGGCCGTACTTAGACTCAGGCCATGTTGCCAGATACCTATAATCAGGCCACCGATCAAATTGATGAATAATATCAATATAGCAGCGACAGCATCACCACGCACAAACTTGCTGGCGCCATCCATGGATCCAAAAAAATCCGCTTCCTGGGCAATTTCACTGCGGCGCCGATGGGCTTCTTCCTGGTCGATAATTCCGGCGTTCAAATCCGCATCAATGGCCATCTGTTTGCCGGGCATAGCATCCAGAGTAAAACGTGCGCTGACTTCCGCAATGCGGCCGGCACCTTTGGTGATCACCACAAAGTTAATGATGACCAGAATGGCAAAAACAATAATGCCCACCACATAGTCACCGCCCACCACAAACTGTCCAAAGGATTCAATGACCTGCCCGGCGGCCCCCGGACCATTTTGGCCATGCAGCAAAATAATGCGGGCGGCAGCCACATTCAGGGACAAGCGCAACAGGGTCGTCAACAGCAACGCCGTCGGGAAAGCCGCAAACTCCAGGGGACGCTTCATATAGAGGCTGACCAGCAGAATAATCAACCCCAAGGTGATATTGAAGGTAAAAAGTATATCGAGGAGAAAGGTGGGCAGCGGAATGATCAACATGGCCAGCACCATGATGACCAGTATCGGCGCGGCCAAGGTATGCCAGTTCAGTTTCTGGAGCAGGCGATTGAGCAAGTTCATCGTTTATTCTCGTTGATCCAGTTCTGCCGGCACCGACCAGGTTTCCGGCAATGAGGGATACTGCTGCGGGGTAGCAACCCGCAGTTGATATAAATAGGCGAGAAGTTCTGCGACTGCACGATACAAGCTGGCAGGAATTTCCTGTTCCAGCTCGACATGGTGATAGAGCGCGCGGGCCAGCGGCGGGGCCTCGACTATCGGAATATGATGCTCAGCGGCAATTTCCCGAATTCTGGTGGCAACGTGATCCATACCCTTGGCGAGCAGCAGCGGGGCGCGTTGCTCTCCCTCCTTATAGCGCAAAGCCACCGCATAATGGGTCGGATTGGTCACAATCACATCCGCTTTGGGAATGGCCGCCATCATCCGCCGCCGCGCCATCTCGCGCTGCATGGCGCGTACCTTGGATTTGATTTCGGGATTACCATCGGATTCTTTCATTTCATCCTTGATTTCCTGATGGGACATTTTCAACTTTTGATTCAGTGTCCAGATCTGGAAAGGCACATCAAATACCACAATCAGCAGGGTGGTCGCAGAAAGAATCAAAAATATCAGTCCGCTCATATGCATCAACTGCAAAAGCGCCTGATCGGGCGTTTCCTGTAACAACCCGAACAGCGCATGGCGCTGAGCCCACAGCAAGGTCACGCCAAAACCGCCGATAACTACCGTTTTCAGTACCGCTTTGACGAGTTCCAAGGCACCATGTTTGGAGATGATTTTTTGCAGGCCACTGATGGGGTCCAGCTTAGTAAAATCCGGTATCAAAGTCTGGGTACTGAACACCCAACCACCCACCATCAATCCTGCTGCCAGCACCGCCACCATCAAAATCAGGAAATACGGCAAGGCCATCCAGGTGGCCATCATCAACATGCGTGCAAAATGCCGGAGTAAATCGCTGGTATCCGTCATTTCCGGCGTAGACAAATGCAGGCCGGCATATAAAAAAGCCACAAGATTCTGATATATATGATCAGCAAAGCCATAAAACAGACTTGCGGAAACCAGCAGCAAGACACTGGTAGATAATTCCCGGGAGCGCGCCACCTGCCCTTTTTTACGGGCATCCTCCTGGCGCTTCGGCGTCGCCGCTTCTGTTCGTTCCTGGGCGTTTTCTTCTGCCATCAGAAAGCCCCCCGAATACAGATGCTCATGGTCGCGCCGCCATAAGCAGAGTCTTTCCGGCAACGGTCATGGACAAGTTGAGCAGATGTTCCACGAGTATCTGCATGGCCGGCATGAATATATATATGGCCAGGAGTCCCAGGCCCAATAACAGCGGAAAACCAATCACGAAAATGTTCAGTTGTGGAGCGAGTTTGCCCAATATCCCCAGGGCAATATTCACCAAAATCAAAGTACCCAGTACCGGGGTGGAAATCGCCAGCCCCAGAGAAAATATGACCGCTCCCTCGCTGACCAGCAAGTGCCAGGCCGAGGGATTCAGGCTGAGGTGAGTGCTGACTGGTAATACCGTAAAGCTGCGCATCAAGGTAGCCAGCACCAATAATTGCCCATTCATGCCCATAAAAAGCAGCAAGACCAGCAAATTGAGAAAATTGGATAAGGTCGGCACTTGTACCCCGGTCGTGGGATCAAAAAAACTACTGAAACCCAGGCCCATCTGCAAGCTGATGACTGAACCAGAAAACTGAATCACGCTGAAAATCAGAGTAATGGCAAAACCCAGAGCAAAGCCGATCAATAACTGCTGAATCAGCAATACCAGCCCTTCCCCACTGAGAAAATGCACGGCCGGCATGGCCGGAAGCGCCGGTGCAATCGCCACACTGATGAGCAGAGCCAGCCCGACCCGCACCTGGACAGGGACCTGGGTAGCACTGAATACCGGCGCCGTAGTCAGCAAAGCCAGCACCCGCACGAAGGGCCAGAAGACCAGACCGATCCAGTGTTCCAATTGCAGGCTGCTGAAATGAATCATTGGTCGATGAGATGGGGGATATCATGAAAAAGCTGGATGGTGTAATCCATCATCAAATGCAGCATCCAGGGCCCCAGAATCACCATGACCAGCCCCATGGCGATCACCTTCGGCACAAAACTCAAGGTCATTTCGTTGATTTGCGTGGCCGCCTGAAAAATGCTGACCAGCACCCCGACCACCAGGGCGATACCCAACAAAGGGGCGGATAACAGCAGGGTCGTCCAGATGGCCTGTTGCCCGATATCGATGACGCTTTCGGGGGTCATGACATTCTCCTAATGGATAAAGCTCTGCACCAGCGAACCGATGACCAGATCCCAGCCATTCACCAGTACAAACAACATCAGCTTGAACGGGAAGGAAATGGTGACCGGTGACAGCATCATCATCCCCATGGACATCAGTACCGCCGCCACCACCAGATCGATAATGACAAAAGGAATAAAAATCAAAAACCCGATCTGAAAGCCGGTTTTCAGCTCCGAAGTCACAAAAGCCGGAATCAGCAGGGTCATGGGCGTATCGGCTGGTGCCTGCAATTGTTTATGCCCGGAAAGCTTCACAAACAGAGCCAGATCATCGGGCCGGGTCTGGGAAAGCATGAAAGTGCGCAATGGCCCTTCGGCCCGCGACATTGCCTCGGTCAGATTGATCTGGTTTTTGGTGAGCGGTTGCAGGGCCTGGGTATTGAGTTGTTGAAAAACCGGGGCCATCACAAAAAAAGTCAAAAACAGGGAAAGACCGACAATAATTTGACTGGGCGGCATCTGGGTGGAACCCAGAGCCTGTTTTAACAGGGACAAGACAATGATTATGCGGGTGAAAGCCGTCATCATCAGCAGCATGGCCGGCAAAAACACCAGCACGGTCATGAATATCAAGGTTTGAATGCTGAGGCTGTACTCCGTGCCACCACCCGCCTGGGGAGTAGCGGTCAGTGCTGGCAAACCTGCTGCCAGGGCTTTCCCGGGTAAGGTAGCTAGTCCAGCGAGGAGGATTCCGACGTATTTTGTACGCCGGCCTTGATATCCCCTGCGGGATTGGGTGGGGTATTGGGGCTCCATGATCCTTGCTTGCGCCTCTCCATCGCTGTACGCAACCAGCTGGCAAAAGCCGTCGCTGATTGACTGGTGGTTTCGGGCAGCGGTGTCTCCAAAGTGTGCAACAGGTGGATACCTGTCGGGGTCACCCCAAGGAGCAATTGCTGCTCGCCAACCTGTACTAGCAAAAGGCGTTCCCGCGCACCCAATGGCAGGGAACTGATCACTCGCAGCCCACCGGCAGTACTACCCAGAGAACCCGGCTGGAAGCGTTTCAACATCCAGATCACCACGAAAAATATGGCCAAAACAAACACTAACGCCGCAAATAACTGCATGATGGCCATCCAGGAAAAGGGACTGCCCGTTTCCATAGCCGGGGAAGTAGCGGCACAAGCAAAAGGGCTGACCATCGCCAATAACCCGCCAAGCAGCCAAAATTTTGGCGCCGCTATCGGGGAGAATTGGCGACTGGATGGGATACCTGAATCGCTCATCGCAATTTTTTGGCGCGCTCTGCAGGGCTGACAATGTCGGTCAAGCGAATACCAAATTTATCATTGACCAGAACCACTTCGCCTTGCGCAATCAGATAACCGTTGACCAGTACATCCATGGGTTCGCCAGCGAGCCGCTCCAATTCGACCACCGAGCCCTGGGCCAACTGCAGCAGATTGCGAATCTGGATTTTGGTTTTGCCTAATTCCACTGACAGCGTCACCGGAATATCCAGAATCATGTCGAGATTTTGTGCCTGGGTACCGACCGATCGAGAAACCTGTAACTCTGGCATGGGTACCGGTGTAGGCTTTCCTGAAGGCGCTTCAGAAAGTCCGGCAGCCTGTTCCGCATCAGTAGACTGGCCCACTTCGGGCTTGGACATTTTATCCTGAGGCTGTGGCGCTTCAGCAGCTTCCTGCTCACTCATTGCGGCTGCCCAATCAGCCATAATGTCATCGGCCTGCTCGATATCTACAGGCGCTGCGCCACTCTCTGTTGAAACTTCCTGTTCTTCGACCATCATTCAGTTCTCCATGGCCGCCATGGCCGCCTGCCCGGCGAGCATTTCCGGACATAATTGTTTTTCGACCTGCACGGCCACCTTGCCGTTTGAAACGCCGTATTTTCCTGAAAACACCGGAATACCATCCACCTGGGCATAAACCGCTTCGGGCATTTCCACCGGAATGATGTCGCCATCACGCAAAGCCAATAATTGCCGGAGCGTGAGTTGGGTTTGCAGGAATTGTACTTCCACAGCCAGTGACGCCTCCTGCATTTCATCCTGCAAGGACTGCACCCAACGACGGTCAATTTCCGAACGATCAGCGGTGGTTCCGGCAGTCAACTGATCACGCACCGGTTCTACCATGCCATAAGGCAGACAAATCTCGAAAGTACCGCTCCCTGATTCCAGTTCCACATTGAAGGTGCTGACAATCACCACTTCTGTCGGTGTAGCAATACTGACAAATTGCGGGTTGACTTCTGAACGGGTCAACTCAGGTTGTAATTCTATCACGGGTGTCCAGGCATTTTTGAAATCCTTGAAAGCCAGATCCAGAAGCCTTTTGATGATGCGCTGTTCCAAGGGGGTAAATTCTCGCCCTTCAATCCGCGCATGAAAACGTCCATCTCCTCCGAAATAGTTGTCCACCACAGCAAAAATCAGGCGCGGATCAAATACAAATAATCCCGACCCACGCAGCGGTTTGATTTGGACAATATTGATATTACTGGGAACCACCAGCCGACGGATAAATTCACTATATTTGATGAGACGCACGGGACCCACCGATATTTCTGCGGTGCGCCGCAAAAAATTGAACAGGCTGACCCGAAATAGCCGGGCAAAGCGCTCATTGACCACTTCCAGGGTCGGCATACGCCCCCGCACAATACGATCCTGATTGGCCAGATCATAAGGACGCACACCACCAGACTCAGGTTCCGGTTCCGGCTGAGTGTCGACATCACCATCCGCCATGCCCTTGAAAAGAGCATCCACTTCATCCTGAGAAAGAATATCCTGTGCCATAGGGTCACCGTATAGGGAGTATCAGGACATTGCAAGAATCATGCAAAAGCGTTGATCAGACCGAGCTGCACCCTGAGCATGGCTACAGCAGCGGGACTGTCCCCGGCTTCCGTCAGCGTTTTGACGGATGTCGTCGAAGCGGGCTTATTTTTTGAAAAATAGCGCCCCCCTCCATCGGCACCGACATTGGTCTGCCCGAGGCTCATTCCGGCCGCAGCAAAACTCTGTTGCAACTGGGGAATGGCGTTACTAATGGCCTGCAACACCTCAGGATGGGGAGAAAGAAAAGTCGCATTCGCTTGCCCGTTTGCCTGGATGTCCAGATGCACTTCCAGCGGACCCAGATGGGGAGGATTCAGTTGCAGCCTGGCCTGCTGAATGTCCTGCCCAAGCAGCCATTGGACCTGCTGTCCGAGCGCTTCTCCCCATTGTGGATTTGCTCCTACCGGAGTCGCAAGCACCTGCCCGGAGCTACTGGGTGTGACATTATTGGGGAGCATTCCTGCCAGCAAGGTTGGAGAGTTATTTTGTGATAGATTGCTGACGGACTCAGCAACATTTTTAGGCAGTCCAATGTTTGCATCAAGCAATAAGTTATTGTTGATCGTAGCTGGGACGCTGCTCTGCTTTGCGGACACTGCGGTGACCAGATCATGCAGCAGATTTTGCGGCAGGTGTCCCGTATCCCTGGGTGACAGGCCACCCTGCCTGCTTGCGTGCGCCGCCGCATCCGACGCCTTTCCATCATGCGCCATGACATCCGTTTGGAGATGGAGCAGCGGGCTATTTGGGGATACCGGCTTTTCAGCACTCCCGTATGTTACCAAAGAACCTTTAGACAATGCCGGAGATTCTGGGGACGGAGTAAGACCAGGATTGACCGGTGGATTCGTTACCACATTCACCGGCACAGGAGCCGGCAAGGGTATGGCTAGCCCGGGAAGCAGACTGCTGACCAGGCCTACCGGCGTATGTGCGGAGATATCCGTTTTCTTGGCGCTGTCAGAGTGTGTTTTGCTTTGATTCTGTTCCGATTTACTCAGCACTGCTTGCGGCATGTTTTTGCCGCCGGCTGAAGGCATTGCTGCAGCTGCATCGCTGGGCAACGCGTCAGCAGCAGGCTGAAGCTTGGTGGACCCTGCAGGGCGCGCATCAGGACCAGCGGCCCTGCCTGGCGTATTTTGGTGCTGCGCTTCCCGGGTTTGCTGTCTGGCCATGACCACCGCAAACGCACCATGCCCCTGGTTTTCCTGACTTGTAAAGCCGGCAAGCGCTTGGGTAGCAGACGGGGCAGCGGGCTGAGCCGCAGATTGGGCCACACTACGGGAAGACTGGCTTCCCGGACCGGGTATGGCATTTGTTGAAGGCATAGGGCTAACAATGCTGACGGCAGTCATCCGGATCAATCCTCAGTATATGAACCTCAGCAGACAAGCTAGCAAATTTCACACCAGATCATCGAAGAACGGGGCGACGCTGTGCCCATTCATCCAGCTCTTTCTGAATCTTGCGCAGTTCTTGATCATGCTGTTCTACTTCCAGCCTTTTTGCCAAGGCTGCAAAGCCCTTTTCCCGAACCCGGGCCGATGCCCATTCTGCGTGCAACTGGGCAACACTCTGCTGCTGGCGCAACACATTGTCTCTTTGAATGTGCAGCACCTGTTCCAGTTGCCGAATGAAATTCCGGGTATCCAGGGCCTGGGACCCCAAAATACCGGAGGCTTCTGCTGCTATCGCCTGACTGCGGTACTGGAGCAGATAATTATCCAGCAACTGCATTTTCTGCTCAATTTCCTGAAGCAATTTGCGCTGTTTTCCGAGGCGAATGGCCAACTCTTTTTGCTTTTTGTCGGCGTCCTCCCGCAAAAACGACAGGACATTCTGACGACTCATCATCAATCTAACCTTCTTCCATGTAAGGCAACATCAATTGCGCCAGCTGTGCCTGGCTATCCGCCAAGGCTACTGACTGCTGCTGATTCTGCCGGAGAAATCCCAAAATAGCGGGATAAGCACGCACCGCCTGATCCAGAACGGGATCCATGCCCGGCGTATAAGCCCCCACGGCCATCAGGTCCTGGTGTTCCCGATACCGGTTATAGAGACGCTTCAAGCGATGCAACTGTTGAATCTGGGGCTGGGAAACAATGTTCGGCATAACCCGACTGATGGAGGCCTCCAGATCAATAGCCGGATAATGTCCCTGTTCAGCCAGACTCCGCGACAAGACCAGATGACCGTCGAGCACCGCCCGGGCGTTATCAGCAATGGGGTCCTGCTGATCATCCCCCTCCATCAGTACCGTATAAAACGCCGTAATACTGCCACCACCCACCGGCCCGTTACCGGCCCTTTCCACCAGGGCCGGCAAGCGTGCGAAGACAGAGGGCGGATAGCCGCGCACGGCGGGAGGTTCCCCCACTGCGAGGGCAATTTCACGCTGGGCCATGGCATAGCGGGTCAGTGAATCCATGAGCAACAACACATGCTTGCCCTGATTGCGGAAATATTCGGCAATGGCCGTGGCCAGATGGGCGCCACGAATGCGTGTCAAGGCGGGAACATCGGCTGGGGCAGCCACCACCACAGCCCGACTCAAACCCTGGGCACCCAGAATATCCTCAATAAACTCCTTCACTTCCCGGCCACGTTCGCCAATCAACCCGACGACGATGACATCGGCTTCGGTGTTGCGTGCCATCATGCCCAGCAATACGCTTTTACCCACTCCACTACCGGCAAACAGACCCATGCGCGCGCCACGACCAATGGTAAACAGGGCATTGATGGCCCGCACTCCCACATCCAGCGTACGGGTTACCGGAGCGCGCTGCATGGGATTGATGGTAACGCCCAAAAGAGGAACCCGGGTTTGTCCCGACACTGGCCCCAGATCATCGAGAAACTGCCCCTGACCATCCAGAACCCGGCCCAGCAAGCGTTCGCTGACACTGGCCTGGGCTTCTCCAGACAGGGGCTGGACGCGAGCGCCAGGCCGGACGCCGTGCAAGTCGCCCGCAGCCATCAACTGGAGCTTTTCATTTTGGAAACCCACCACTTCTGCATCAATGCCGCGTTGATGTGCGGCTTCGACACGGCAGCGTGTCCCCACGCTAGCATCAAAACCTTCGGCTTCCAAAACCAGACCGACCATGCGTACCAGCCTGCCACTGGGCAACAAATCTGGAAAAGCTTGCGGTAAACGTTGGGCGTAAGTATCCAGGTTATTACCCCAGAGTTTCTGGCGATCAGCAAAACGCAGCATCATGCCGACATCTCTCCAAACAACCGCTCCAGGACCAGACGCCAACGGGTTTCCAGACGTAAATCCAGTTGCGTGGCAGCATGATCCAGTTCGCGATCCTGCCAGCGCCGGTCAGGTCTGGCGGTATTATCATCGAGGCCAGCAGACAAAACGGCACCACCGCGTTCAATCTGGGCATCAGCAATCAGGGTGACTCCCTGATCGACCAGTTCCGGCATAAGGCGCTGCAGCATCTCCACATCATCGGGATGCATATGCAAATCCGGCCTGACACTGCGCAAAGGGACTGCCCGCAGGGCTTCACGCAATACCGGCAAGAGGATTTCCGGGCGTAGCCGCAACTCGTGGCGAAGTACCTGACGGGCTATTTCCAGGGACAGGGACAATAAAGACTGCTCCACGCTGCTATCCAGAGCCTGCAAGGGCGAAAAAAAACCGGCCAGGATATTTTGCAGCGCCCGCCTTTCCGCTTCTGCCCGGGCCAAGCCTTCGGCATAACCCTCCTCCCTGCCCTTCTGCTGCCCATGACGATAGCCCTGCTCCCAACCGGACTTCTCACTTTCTGCATAGAGGGCTTGCAGTTGCTCCGTAGTCGGCAAATTTACTGCTACCACACTCAGGGTTTCACCATTTTCCGGGACGACATCCTGAGTGGCCGCTTTATCGAAAGTCCCTCTTACCTCGGGTAACTGCCAGCGTTCTATACGGGCGGCACTCTCTCCGGAAATGATATCCGCACGATCCCTCATGGTTTCAGCCTGCTCACAGCATGGCCTCACTACTGCCACCACCCAGACTCAACTGTCCTGCCGCATCCAATCGCGTGGCAATTTGTAAAATCGCTTTTTGACTGCTTTCTACCTCGCTCACCCGCACGGGTCCTTTGGCTTCCAGATCATCACGCATCATTTCAGCGGCACGCTTGGACATATTCGCAAAGAATTTTTCGCGCAGGGCCGTGTTGGCCCCTTTCAGAGCAGTCACGAAACCGTCCGAGGGAATCTCCCGCAGCAAAACCTGCATGCTCCGATCATCCAGCTTGATCAGATCATCAAAGACAAACATTTTTTCCTGGACCTTATCGGCCAGTTCATCATCGGTTTCGCGCATATTATCGAGAATGCTGGTGGAAAGACTGGTTTCCAGGCGGTTGAGCACATCGGCAGCGGCTTTGGCGCCTCCCAGGCTGGCCACCTGCAAACTCTGGGCTTCGCCGGAAATCTGCTCTTCGAGAATTTCATTCAACTCTCTGATGGCGGCCGGTTGCACCGTTTCCAGACTGGCGAGGCGCATCATCGCCTCACTGACCAGCCGCTCGGGAAGATGATGAATGACTTCTCCGGCCTGCTCCGGCTCCATATAGGCAAAAATCATAGCGATCACCTGGGGGTGCTCCAGCTTGATCAAATCGGCAATGGAGCGGGCATCCATCCATTTCAGGTTTTCCAGACCACTGGCATCTCCGCCATGGAGAATCCGGTCGATCAGGCTGCCCGCTTTATCTGCACCCAATGCTTTGGTCAACATCGCCCTGATATACTGGTCGCTACCGACCCCCAGAGAAGTCTGTCGTTCGAGACGCGAGCGAAAATCCGAAAGCACCACCTGTACCTGATCGGTAGAGATGTGGGATAAACGTGCCATAGCCGCGCCGAGCTTCTGGACTTCGCGCGGCCCCAAATGACGCATCACTTCAGCGGCTTCATCCTCGCCGAGGCTGAGCAGCAGGATGGCACTACGGTCAATACCCGTAAGATCTTCACTCGTGCTCATTGGACAACCATTCCTTGACTACCTGGGCTGCCCTGGCGGGATCCTGCATCACCAACTGCCGGGACACATACAAGTCCGTCTCCAGAGGATTGCCCGGGATACTGACCTGCTCGCGAATCGCCTCTGCATTGGCCATGGTTGCCGCCGACGGTTGAGAAGTTTCAGCGACTTTCTCCTGCTCTGCGGCCGTGTTGGCCGCATCCATGGCCGGTTCCTGACGCAGGCGGCGCTTCAGGAGTGGCCGCACCACCCCGAAATAGAGCAAAAAAGCGACAAAAAGAATGACCAGATAACGCAGTCCACTATTCATGAGATTCAAAAACCAGGACTGTTGCCACCAGGGCAGGGTGCTGGCCGCTGACTGGGTAGTAAAGGGCATATTCACCACTTTGACCGTATCGCCGCGTTTGGCACTATAGCCAATGGCATCTTCCACCAGCTGCTGAATCTGCGCCAGTTGCGCCGTGGACAAGGGTTTAGCCTTGACGGCACCGAGGGTGCTTTCCGTCACCTGATCATCCACCAGCACGGCCACGGAAAGGCGCTTGACGATGCCGACCGGCTGCACCGTATGCACGATCGTTTTATCGACATCATAGTTGGTCGTCGTGCCTGCACTGCTTTGCGTCGGTGCCAGCATTTTCAGAGTAGGCGCCAGAGCAATCAGCGCGGCCGGAGAAAGATTGGAAGCCACGGGAGCCACCAATGGCGCCACCGCCACTCCGGGTGGAGTATTGGACAGCGCCCCCGGAACACCATAAGGGCCCGACCCGCCCGTACCGGAACTGGTTTGGGTTTGCTGACTGAGAATCTGACCCTTACCGTAGCTTACCGAGCTGCTTTCACTTTTAGAAAAATCAATATCTGCAGATACCGCAACGCGGACACCTTTGGCCCCCACAATCGGGGTCAGAATCGCCTGAATGCGCTTTTCATATTGCTGATCCACGGCACGCTGATAAGCCAGCTGGGAAGGCTGTAAACCGGTATCCGCATTGGCCTGACTACTCAGTAAATGACCATGCTGGTCAACCACGGTGACGTTTTTATCCTGCAAGCCCGGAACACTGGCCGCGACCAGATGGACAATGCCCGCCACCTGAGCGGCGCTCAGTTCGCGACCGGGATATAAATCCAGCATGACCGAAGCCGTGGGTTTTTCCTGTTCACTGAGAAAGACTGAAGGCTTGGGCATAGCCAGATGGACTTTGGCACCCTGCACGGAACTCAGTGAAGCGATGGTTCTTTCCAGAGAACCTTCCAGCGCCCGTTGATAATTGACATGCTCGACAAAATCACTGGTCCCCATGGGCTCATGGTCGAGCAGGGCAAAGCCCACTCCGGCACCCTTGGGCAAACCATCGGCAGCCAGCTTCATGCGGGTGGCATAGACATTATTGGCGGGTACAGAAATGACCGCACCACCATCACTGATCTGATAGGGCACATTCAGTTTTTGTAATTCTGCAATCACCTGCCCGCCATCGCGATCAGAAAGATTGGTGTACAGCACCTTGTAAGAGGAATTTCCGCCCATGAAAATAGCGGCAATCAATACGGCCACCACTGCCGCCAGAGCCACCAGCACACCCAAACGCCGATTGGGCGGCATTTCCTGCCAGCGGCGCTGGACTTCTGCAGCCCCCCCCGACAGATTGAAATTGGTCGCAGTTTCCGTGGCCATCAGCAGTCTCTACGCCAGGGCTGAAAGATGATCACGACTATGCCTGGATATTCATGATGTCCTGATACGCGGAAACCAGTTTATTGCGTACCTGAAGCATGGTCTGGAAAGAAAGATCGGCTTTTTGTGAGGCCACCATCACCTGACTGAGACTGACCGATTTGTCACCGCCCGCAAAATCAGACTGTAAGGTATTGGCCTGACTTTGCTGATGGTTTACAGAACCCACCATATCTTTGAGGGTGTTGGCAAAGCTATCCGGACCCGTAGGGGATTTTTCCGGGACTTTCACCCCTTGCGCCTGTTCAGCCAGAGCGCGTAATTGCGTCATCAAGGAATCCAGAGAATCTACACTACTCATGGTCGCACCTATAGTTCATTTTTGCCGAAATACATGCAATTTACAGGCCAATCTCAACCCAGTTCATATCCCGCTTCACGAAAGCG
Organism: Acidithiobacillus sp. TH-A117; assembly: GCF_057473465.1. Classification (NCBI taxonomy): domain Bacteria; kingdom Pseudomonadati; phylum Pseudomonadota; class Acidithiobacillia; order Acidithiobacillales; family Acidithiobacillaceae; genus Acidithiobacillus; species Acidithiobacillus sp. TH-A117. Next base: position 107,897 of record NZ_JBYCKQ010000029.1, on the reverse strand, counting down.
CTGGATTTTATGACGCAGGGTCCTTGGACTGATACCCAAACGCTCTGCCGCCTGGGCCTTGGAGCCTTGACTCTGGCGTAAAGCCAAAGCAATCGCCTCACGTTCATGATGGGCGCGCAGATCATCCAAGGCCAGATTAGCCTCGGCATCCACCTCAGTGTCCCCTTCTGACTCCCCGGGCACAAGTCCTGCCAAGCCTGATGATGGCACAGCAGACACCGGAAGTTGAGCCGGCAACCCTACTGGCAACCCCAAATCTTCCGCATGAATGTCATCACCCTGAGCAAGAATGAGAGCTCTTTGCAAGGCATTTTCCAGTTCCCGGACATTGCCGGGCCAATCATAAAAATAGAGCTGCTGCTTGGCTGACATGCTGAGTCGTTTGAGGGGTAGGCCCATCTGCTGACAATGACGGCGCAGCAAATACTCCGCCAATGGCAGAATGTCCGCCTGGCGTTCGCGCAACGGTGGAATCTGTAGCGGAAAAACCTGCAGACGATAATACAGATCCTCACGTAATACGCCCTCCGCCACCGCCTGGCGCAAATCCCGATTGCTGGTGGCAATCAGGCGAATGTCGAGGGTAACCGTCTGTTTACCGCCCACCCGCTCCAATTCACGCTCCTGCAAAACGCGCAGCAATTTGGCCTGCAACTGAATGGGCATTTCGGTGACTTCATCCAGAAGCAGCGTCCCTCCCTGAGCCTGTTCAAATTTTCCAGCACTACTCTGGGTAGCGCCGGTAAAAGCGCCCTTTTCGTGACCAAACAAGGTGGCCTCCAACAGGGTTTCGGGAATGGCCGCACAATTGACCGCCACAAAAGGCTTCGCCTGACGTCGGCTCTGCTGATGAATAAAGCGTGCCAGCACCTCCTTGCCGACGCCGCTTTCTCCCATCAACAGGACACTGGCATCTGTAGGCGCGACCTTTATGGCCATTTCCAGGGTAGCCTGCATCGCTTCGGATTGGGCGATGGGCCCCCGGGCATCGGGGGCGCAATGCGGCACCGCATACTTCCGCATCTTTTCCAGCAGCACATCGGCTGTGAAGGGTTTGACCAGATAATCCACAGCCCCATTCTGTAAGGCCTGGACCGCTTCGACGATGGTCCCCCAGGCCGTCATCATCAGTACCGGCGGCGCGTCATGCCGGGTGCTCAGAGTCTTCAGGAGGGTATAACCATCCATGGGGCGCATTTGCACATCACTGAGTACCAGATCAAATCCGGCCCCGGTCAGCAAACGCAAAGCCGCTGTCCCATCTTCCGCCCATTGCACCTGATAGCCCTGATCTTCCAAAGTTTCCTGCAAGACTTCCGCCAGATGCACATCATCTTCGACCAGCAAGATTCGCGTTGGATTAGACCCCATATGCTTACAACTCCTGATTCACGGCGCCGCTGGAAAGTGGCTGAGTCACCTGCCACAGCGGTACATTGAGCACGATACAGGCCCCGGGACAGACATTTTCGAGGGTTATACTGCCGCCCATGGCGACCACAAAATTGCGGGTGATGGCAAGACCCAATCCCGTCCCGTCCCGACGACTGGTATAAAAAGGCGTAAAAATCCTTTCCTGATCTGCTTCAGCAATACCCGGACCAAAATCGCGGATGGCAAGGCGCAAGGTATTATCCGGGTTTTTTTGCAAGGTGAGTTGTACCGGCTGCTCCGCAGGACTGAAAATAAGGGCATTATGGAGCACATTCGCCAGCACACTCACCCAGGCCGCCAGGGTTCCTGTCAAAAACCAGTCATCCTCCGCAGCCCCTATCTGCAGAACGACATTTTTTTGACGAAAATGCGGCTCCCACTCTCTTTGCAAGGCAGCAAGGATCTCTCGCAAGGACACCGACCCCCCTTCCTGATCCGCTCCCCGCAAAAAACGCAGCATGGCATCAATGGTCGCGTCCAGATGTTGCAGTCTTTCCTGCGCGCGCAGTTGCTGCCGTGCAAAGGACTCTGCCCCGCGTTCATAACGCATTTGCGACACTGACAACAAGGCTGTGGCCAGTGGGGTGCGTAACTGATGGGCCAGACCCGCCATGGTTTCGCCCATGGCTGCCAGGCGTTCGCGCCGTTGTGCGGCCTCCTCCCGGGCCCGGGCCGCAGTGACATCCTGCAGCAGAATGACCTGCCCCCCTTCACCGGGCAGGGCATTCACGGCCATGGTCACCTGCACGGGTTGACCCGTGGCATCTCCACGCAACAAGCACCATTCATCCCGGGCACCGGGCATGGGCCGGGGTTGCAGGGATTGCCAATCCGCACCCCGCAAGTCTGCGCCCAGCAAGCGAATGGCTTCGGGATTCATGTCGACAATCAATGCCCCATGGTCAATCACCAATACAGCGCCCGGCAACATCTCCAGCAGCAGGGCCAGACGTTCTCCCATTGTTTGCTTGGCTTCCAGCTCCGCCCGCAGGCGGACATTGGCCTCGGCCAGCTCAGCAGAAAGACGCTGCACCTCCTGTTGGAGAGTGCCGTAGGCTTCGGTTAGTTCCTGTGAAGTTTGATTGAAAAGGCGAAATGCCTCCATGAGGCGGGAAGCATCAGGGGCAGATGCGGCAATGTCTTCAGACATCAATTATCCTGATCCCGAAGCGTATTCAATCCATACTTTTTGAGTTTTTCTACCATGGTCGTGCGCCGTAAACCCAGGCGGTCCGCAGCCCTGGCCACGACCTGGTCACACACGGCCAGAGCCTGCAGCAGAAAATCCTTCTCGATTTCTTCCAGATGCTGCTTGAGGTCGAAGGGCTCATCAGGTAGGCACGATACCGGTTCGGCCCATACGGCGGCAAGACTTTGCCGCTCATCTGCCATTTCCGGATTTTCGATTTTGCGAATACGGGCTGGCAGCTGTTCGTCAGAAAGGGTTTCGCCACCATGGAGAATCACCAGTCTTTCGGCAAGATTCCGCAACTCGCGGACATTACCGGGCCAGTGATAGGCATCCATGGCCCGGAGGGCGCTCTCCTCCAGTTGCACCGGAAGATGCCCCTCCCCCACCAATCTGTCGATAAAATAGCGAAACAGCAAGTGGATATCGCCGGGGCGTTCGCGCAAGGGAGGTACATCCACCGGGAACACATTCAAACGGTAATATAAATCTTCACGAAAACAGCCTTCGTCAATGCGCGCTTCCAGATTACGATGGGTAGCAGCCAGCACCCGCACATTACTGGTCAGCAAGCGTGAGCCACCGACCCGCTCGAACTGTTTTTCCTGCAGCACCCGCAGCAGCTTGACCTGCATTTGCGGACTCATTTCGGCGATTTCATCGAGAAAAAGCGTCCCCCCCTCGGCCAGCTCAAAGCGCCCTTTGCGCGCCGCCAGGGCGCCCGTAAAAGCCCCTTTTTCATGACCGAACAACTCACTTTCCATGAGATCTTCGGGAATCGCCCCACAATTAACGGCCACAAAGGGCCCTTGGCGTCGCAGGGAATGCTGATGCAGGCAACGGGCGATCACTTCCTTTCCCGTTCCTGATTCTCCCAGTATCAACACCGTGCAATCGGTTGCCGCCACCTTGGCGAGCATGGCGGTCATGCGTTGAATCGGCTGACTGCCGCCCACCAGTCCACAGCTTTCTCGCGACAGACTGCGTCTCTCCCTGCCTGCCTCGATTTCTGTGTTTACCTCAGTGTACATAACGACAACCTGTCAATCAGCGGATAGAGGGTGATGATCCTTTCTGCGCGCAACGGCACGCCGATGATGACGGAATATTAGTCGATCCAGTGATTCTTGCACACGGGTATCCACCTGAAAATGCAAATGATGACGCAACAGCGTATCTGTAGCTGCTCCTGATCTATTCGCATCACTCTCAAGAACACCGGGCAAAAACAAGGGCATGGCAATTCCCGGGCGGAGAAACAGCGATACGCAGACAGGATTCCCAGCCCCGGGAAAATCTTCGGAAAAGGGCGCGTCCCAGTACAGATTTTCCGCGCCCAGCGCACAGGAATAGGCCGGCGGCAAGGGATCCAACCCCTGTATGCCTTTTCCCACCAACAACAGCAATAAATCGATTTTGGTTTCGAGGCTACTGGTCGCATCGCGGTTTTCATCTTCCGCCAGCAGATGATCGTCCATCACCAGCAGCGCCTTGAGCAGCGCCAGATTATCCCGCATCAGACGACTGCGTCGCAGGGAGTCTAACTCGCCTTTCTCCAGGCTCAGGGGCAGAATATCTTCCAGGACAACGGCGTGCTGTTCACTCATTTCCTCTCCCTTGAAAGCGGAGAAGTTGCCTTATGATTGTCCCAGCAATCCTCTCCATGCATCGCGCAAGTCTTCCAGCACCGGCTGGCAGGCATCCAGCGCCTGCAGATCATCAAAAATATTGGCTTGTGCCAACTGATTTAACAGGAAACGGTAAAGACTGTCGAGATTTTTGGCAATTTCGCCACCCTGCTCAAAATTGACACTGGCCAGAAGATGGGCAGTGAGTTGATAGGCCTTATCCATGGATTCGGCCTTGCTGCTGATGTCATGGGACACAATGGCCAGCCGGGCGCGGCGGATATGTTCCAGAATCCCCTCCAGCCCCAACAGAACCAGACGATCGCTGGATATCCCCTGATTGCCTACCTGCTTGTAGGCCTGCATGGCTGCTGCTGTAGCATAACTCATGGTTTATGATCCTCGCTTAACCATTGGAACTCGAACTGGATGAACTGGAATTACCGGCAGCATAAAATGCGTTGAGATACTGCCCGGTAGATTGCAGCGAAGCCAGTTGTGACTGCATGGCCGCAAACTGCTGGGTCAGCAGAGCGGTCTGATTGGAGGCGGATTGCTGCAAGGTGGTGATCTGCGCCCCCAGTCCATTGATGGAAGAGGTAATGCCGTTTTGTGCAGCCGTCACAAAACCACTCTGGGTATTCAGGGCGGAACTCAGCAAGGTGCTCATCTGCTGGTAAAGACCCTGACTGAGAGTGACCGCACCCAGGTTTCCGGTACTGTTACCCGTGATTTTCACTTGCAAGCCCGCCGCATTGCCGGGCCCCGTCACGGTCAAGGTCTGGCCGGAACCGCTGGTGGCCTGACCATTGATGGTGCCTGCCACATCGGTCCCCGTGGCGGTGACCAGGCTGGTGCCAATCCCGGTCCCTCCCGAACCCGCAGCCACATTGGACTGCACGGTGAAAGACTGGGCGCTCCCGTAGGCATTGGATTGCAATTCCAGATACCCATTGTTGGCACTCGCAGTAATTCCCGTCATGCCTGATTGCTGGAGAGTATCGTTGATAGTGTTGACAATATCGGTCAGGGTGCTGCCCGAACTCAGGGACACCACCACGGAACTGCCTCCCGATCCGAAAGTCAGACTTTCACTCTGGAGAATCCCCCCGGAAGGAATGGCTGCAGATCCAGACGTGGTGGCCTGGGTGGCTGCCTGACTCACGTTAATGGCGTAAGTGCCCGCCTGGGTCGCGCTGCTGGCGGTCAGATATTGCACATTACTGTTGCTGGTACTGCCTGCCTGGCCAAACAAACCCACTACCGTATTGAAGTCCGCAGAAAGCGCCGTACCCAGGGTTCCGGTATTCAGACTGATGGTGCCACTGCTGGTCAGCCCTAGCCCGACACTACCCAATGAATTGTAGGCACTCCCCGAGGATATCCCTATCCCCTGCCCGGAAATCATGTCCAGCAACTGAGTGCGCAAGCCCTGTACCGAGGCATCGCCCAACAAGGGTCCACCCGAACCCGCCTGGGCGTTGTAGGCGGTCAACTGGTTGATGGTACCCATGGTTTTGTTAAAGGCCGTGACGAAACTCTGCACCCCCGTCACGAAAGACGCGTTACTGCTGGAAACCTGCAATGTGGCGCTACCGCTGGCCTGCAGCAAATTCAGAGTGACCCCCGGAATGGCGCCAGATATGGTATTGCTCGTGCTGGTCACCGGTAATCCGTTAATACTGACCCCGGCATTTTGGGCCTGCTGACTCAAGGTCATGGACCCCGACACCCCGCTGCTATAACTCAGGGAAGCCAGGCTGCCGGTGGCGCCGCTGGTGCTGACCGTAAAAGCACTGCTGGCCCCCGTACCATTACCCGTCAGGGTCAGCCGGTAGCCGGTACCATCATAGACCACGGCAGCATTCACGCCGGTATTGGCCTGGTTAATGGCACTGGCAATACCATCCAGGCTGTCATTGGACCCATTGATGCTGACATTTTTCACCGCACCGCTGCCCACCTGAATCTGGAGGGTGCCAGTACCTACAGAATTATTCGTCGCACTCGAAAAATTACTGGAATAAATACTTTGGGATTGGGCCAGTACAATATTACTGAGACTGTAACTCCCCTGAGGGGCATTGGCTGCAGCCGTGGCGGTCGCGACATTGTTATTGGAAAGACTCACACTGCGATTGTTCGTGCTACCCAGATTCTGCAGGCTGCTCATGGCCGACTGCAAACCGGACAGACTGCTTTGCAAAGTACCCCAGGCACTCAAGGTGGTCTGATAGGATTGCTGCTGGTTCTGGAGCAGGGTGATGGGCGCCTGATAAGCGGCACTCAGGTTACTGATCAGGGATTGGACATCAATACCACTCACCAAACCGGATAATGAAGCCGTCATAAACCATACTCCTGTGCAAAAATACGCAAAAATTCACGCCTTGCTACGCATCAAACTACCCGGATTCAAGATATCTCCGGAATCTGCGCTTTTTACCACCTGCTCGGCGGGCACGTAATATTGAAAAAATGTCTGTTTGGTCACTTTGTCACTGAGTTTAATCAATACCTGTCCGGGATGATCTCCGTTCGGGTCCAGCCCCGCCTCTAAGGTCACAGAAGCACTGGCGGGTATTTTATCCTGTAATTTTTGAATAGCCTGCTGTAATTTTTCGGGTGGAACACTGGGTGTCGAAACTGTTTTTTTGATCGCAGTTTCTGCCTGACCGGTGGGTGGCCGAGTTGGCGGAGACTCTGGCGTCGTACCAACCTGTGCACTTAAGCGACTATGGGTCACTGGTAAAGTATCCATGGGTATACCTCACTTTTAAAACCCTCCCACCCTGCAACGCGTACCGGCAAAGGGGCTTGCTGAGCGGGAGAGAAAGCTATTCCCTACTGTATTCCTTACGGCAGCAGCTTGAGGTAGCTCTGCTGCAGGGCGTTTTCCTGGGCCAGGGTCGAGATACCCGCCTGTTGCAGGATCTGGTACTTGGTCAACTGCGAGGTCGCCTGGGCGATATTCGCATCCTGCACCACCGACTGGGCCGACTGCAGATTGGTCGCCGTAGTCTGGTCATTGGAAACCGAGGCCTGAATCCGGTTCTGGATGGCCCCCAAGGCACCGTTCTGCTGGTTCAGGTAGTTGATAGCCTGATCGACAATCCCGATGGCCTGCTGGGCACCGGCTGCGGTGGTGACATTGATGCTCGCGACTTCCGAACCACCAGACCCAGAAGTCAGACTGGCCGCCTGGGAACTGAAGCCGATCTCGCTGGCATTGCCAATGGCGTAGGAAGAGGCTGATTGAAACTGTACGGCACCCTGAATGAGGAGGCCGCCGCTACCCGAGCTGAAGATACCGCCGACGGGAGTGGGGCTTCCGCTACCCGAACTCGGATTGCTCATCGCCTGCAACTGGGCTGTCGAACCGGCAGTCATGCCAGAAGGACTACTACTAGCCCCAGCTTGCATGACAATATTTCGACCCTGACTTTGGGTCAGCACCAGTTCCTGCGTGCCATTGACCGTCTGTGTGCTGGCGGAAACACCAGTGATTGCCGCCTGATTGTTAACCGCCGTAACCAAGGAACTGAGATCGATCTGCCCACCAGAACCACTACTAATCGTGGCGGAAATATTAACTTTATTTGAAACACTTCCGCTGGAACCATTTCCGAGGCTAAAACTTATACTGCCCGTCGCAGTGACCTGAAAGGCCACACTGGTATACGCTTGTGCACTCACCCCTGTCTGAGCTGACACAGCATTGACACTCTGCGCCAAATTATAGGCAGATTCGTCAGTGCTATTAACCTTGACCGCTGCGCTACCCACCGATCCGGAAATCCCCAAGGCGTCGGTAGTTGTAAAGTTTCCTGCACCACCCGCCCCCGACGCCGCTCCACTACTGACCGTAAATGCACCACCCGCCGCATAGCCACCATCAATAAATGCACCAGAACTGCTTGAGTAAGCACCACCGGTTTGATTGGTCAAACTGTAGTTCCCCATGGCATTGGTTTTGGTATCCCCCACCGCCACATTGATGATCTGGTTGGAGTTGGCACCCACCTGGAAAGCAGCACCGGCAAAAGTACCGTCCAAAAGATTCTGACCGTTGAACTGAGTCTGGGTGGCGATGGTCTGCACCTGGGCCAGCAACTGGCTTACCACGCCCTGCAGGGCCTGCCGGTCGGAGGTGGTGTTGGAGGCGTTGGCCGCCTGCACCGCCGTGGTGCGGATCTGCTGCAGCAAGCTGGTCTGGTTCTGGATGGCACCGGTGGCCGTCTGCACCAGGGAAACCCCCTGATTACCATTGGAAACCGCCTGGTTCAAGCCATTGATCTGGGTTTGAAACCGCTGAGCGATGGCGTAGCCCGCCGGGTTGTCTGCCGGGCCATTGATACTCTTGCCCGTGGACAACTGTTGCAGATAGGTATTGAGGCTACCCTGGGTACCATTGAGGGCATCCAGCGTGCTCAACGCTGAAGTATTGGTATTGATAATTCCTGAAATTGCCATGATAAGACTCCTTTCTTAGGGTTGAGATGGCATCCTTGCCAGTGTGGAATCCCTTCCACACTTCCTATAACGGCACTTCAGCAAAAAACTTGAATGACCCGCGAAGAGGCATTGCTTCTCTGGGCTGTATGGAAGGCACTTTGCAAACAGATTACAATTCAGAACATGAAAGGGTGTATTCGTGAACTGGAGGCGGGTGTTGTGAGCGTGACAGATGACGTAAAGCAGGCCATCCAGTCATTTCTGGTTCCCGAACTGGACGCCATCAAGGCGCAAATCGCCGAGCTTCGCGGGGTGCAGTCGCAGATGAGCGAACGCCTCAGCGAACAATCCACTCAGATGAACGAACGCCTGAGTGAACATGCCAGACAGATGAGCGAGCGCATGAGTGAGCACGCCAGGCAGATGAGCGAGCGCCTCAGCGAGCAATCCACACAGATGAATGAGCGCCTGAGTGAGCAGGCTGCCCAAATCCTGGAAATTTCCCGGAGGATTGACACGCAGCGGCAGGAACTGAAGGCATCTATTCAGGAAAGCGAGTCGCGGCTGGAGTCAAGGATGTATCGGCTCGAATCCCGGTTGGATCGTCAAGACAACAAGCTGGACCAGATTCTCCTGCTGCTGGCTCCGCAGGTGCGAACTGCGGGAAGCTGAGAACAACTGCAAGGGCATATGAGGAGGTCGATATGGCAGAAGACAATCTGGTATTGGAGCAGCTTCGGAAGATCAGAGCGGAGCTGGATGCTGCCCGTGATAGGGATCGTGAAATTCTGAACCGGCTAAGTGGCATAGAGGCAGTAATCAGTCGCATAGGCAGGGACGAAGCGGCCAATTTTGCTGAGATTATCCAGGATCGACATATCATGGACCGCATCCGGGAGCGCCTGGAAAGAATCAGCGCCGTTTGGAGCTGACCGACGGGTAGCATCATCCCCATCAGGGCAGCCACGCTGCCAGCCAGTCGTCCAGATGCTCCTCCAGCAGCCAGTGGGCGCGTACATGCTCCCGCAAGCGGTCGCCCGCCACCGCCAGGGCCTGCCGGTCGGCAATCTGCTCGCGGATGGCCCGCACCCAGTCGCGATAGCGATTGGCCACCCGGGTAATGGGGAAATTTCCCTGATAGGGGAAAATATCCGAAGCAATCACCGGGTAGCCCAGAATCCCGTATTCCAGAATCCGCAGATGACTCTTGGCCTCATTGAAGGCATTATTTTCCAGCGGTGCCAGGGCCAGATCCAGGTCCAGGCTGGCCAGTTTGGCGGGATACTGGGGTAGTGGTACCCCCGTGTGGAATTCCCTCACATAGGGGCGCAAGGCATCGGGGCAAAGGCCAAAAAATACCCAGTCCACTTCATCGGCCAGGTCGCGGACCACATCGGCGATCATTTCCAGATCGCCGGTGTGCCCTACCCCGCCGGCCCATCCCACCCTGGGCTTGGCTAGGCCGCGTCGCTTGGGCTGCAGAGCACCCCAGATGGCGTCTTCGATGCAATTGGGCTGGACCCGCACTTCGTCGCTGAAGCCTCTGTAGGCTTGGGCCAAAGGCTCCGTCGCCACCACCAGGCGGTTGCACAAACCTGCGGCCTTGCGGAAACGCTTGGCGATGTCCTTATGGATTTGCGCCTTATGCAGACTTTTGACCGGCAAATTGGTGATCAGGTCGTCGATCTCAAAAATCCGGAAGGTCTTGAGCAGCTTTTTGTGCCGTTCCAGGGCTTCGATCTGCGGCCATTCCATTTGTCGTTGCAAGACGATGCTTTCGGGCGAAAAGCGCGCCATTTCGGCGGGTTCGAAGATGCGCATGGTTTCCCAGCCCTGGGCTCTCCCTGCCTTTTGCAAGGCGCGCATGGGCGAGATGATCCGGTACTCTCCGCAACCCTCCCGGTCGGCGGGATGCACCAGAATACGGGGGCGCGGACGCCATTCTGGATCCCAGGTCAGGGCCGCCTGATCCTCCAGCAGGAAATCCGTGCTGGCCAGGCTCAAATGACGGTTATAGGCCGGGTCAAAGGCCAGTTGTGGCAGCCATTTCTGGTAAAAGGCCATTTTTTCACCGGCAAAGCGCTGCTCTTTTTCGGCGCTGGGCTTTTTCTCCACCTCGCCGCGTTGGCTGGCGGAGCCCTCATGCAGGAGCATGGCCCAGGGGGTAAACACGATTTTGTGTCCGGCTTCCCGCACCTTCAGACAAAGATCGATGTCGTTATAGGACACCTTAAACCGCTGTTCATCCAGGCCGCCCAGTTCTTGATACAGGGCTTTACTGATGAGCAGACAGGCGCCCGTCACCGCCGACAGATTCTGGGTCAACATGGCCCGACCGAAATAGCCGCGATATTCCGGCGGCTGGCCGATGAAGGGATGTTCTGCCGGCCCGCGCATTCCAAGAATGACACCTGCGTGCTGGATTTTGCCATCGGGAAAAAGCAACTTAGCCCCTACCACTCCCACCTCGGGGCGCAGGGCATGGCTCACCATTTCATCCAGCCAATCTTCGTGCAAGGCCGCCGTATCGTTGTTGAGCAGCAGGAGATAGTCGCCCCGCGCCTGCTCCACGGCACGGTTGTTCATGGCCGAGAAATTGAAGGGGCCGGGATGGCGCAGCACGCGCAAGCGACCTGCAAGCTGTTCTTCCTGGGCGGCCAGCATGTCCAGATAGGTTCGCGCCTCGGCATCGTCACTATCATTGTCGATGATGAGGATTTCGTAAGCGGGATACTGGGTTTTTTCGATGAGCGATTCCACGCAGCGCTGCAGATAGCCCAATTGATTGCGTGTCGGAATGAGGATGGAGACCAGAGGCTTTTCGTGCAGCGGGTAACGCACTCGCGTGGACGGTGGGAAAGGCCCAGGCGACACTTCTGCGGCAATGCCCAGGCGCTGCAAATGCTGTTGCAGCACCGTCTGGCTGACCTGAATGATCTCTTCCACGGACTTGCTGCAATGGCCGCCCCCCTGCAAGCGGTGATAGAGGACTTCGGGTATATGGCCGATGCCAGCGTCCCCGATTTTTTCCCAGGCCCGCAAAATCAGATCGTAGTCCTCTGCCCCGTCGGCTGCCGGGTCAAACCCACCCAGCTCTGCAAACAATTCCTTCTTGATGAGCAGCAAGCCGCCAATATAGGGCAGACTGCGCAAATAATCGATATTGAAGTCAGGCTTGCAGTGAGGGTTGACGTGCTGCCCATCGGGAGTCAGTGAGTCCTCGTCCGTGTAGACCAATTGCCATTCGGGATGCTCCCGCAAGGCGTGGGCCACCCGGAACAAGGCATCGGGGGCGAGTTGGTCGCCGGTGTCGATGAAGCCCAGCCAGTCGGCATTAGCATCCAGCACCCAGAGATTGATGGCGGCCAGCAGCTCCTCACCTTTGTCCTCCACGGTCATTGCATCGCCGCTCAGCCATTGCGCATCCAGGCTTTGCCTCGTAGCTTGCGTGCGCTCGTCGCTTGCTGTGACCTGCGCCAGGGCGAAGCGGGGGGGCGTCCAGCCTTGCTGTTTCCACGCCTGCAGTGTCTCCTGCGCCCAATTGCTTTCCTGCGGCAGCCAACGGGCTTCGGAAAGCCAGGGGACGTTCTGGGACAGTGATACCAGAGGTTCTGCTGTGGGGCTGGTTGACGGCGCAGTCACGCCTGCATGTCCCCCTAGAGGAGATGCCCCTCCCGCCGTTTCTGCCCAGGACGGTGATTGCGATTGCACCCGCAACTCATTGCAACCGCCCAAACGCAGGCGCGTGCGCCAGACATCAGCAGGCCGCCGATTGAGTTGCTCAATGACAGCAGTGACGACTCGCGATGGCGAGATTGCCTCCATACAGAATGACTTACCAAACTTGCAGCGGGGGTTGGTATTCGGTGCAGGCATATCATGTAAACAGCCAGCGCATTCAACTGGCGAGCATAGTGCCGTTTGTTCCGCGCCAAACGGAACACGGTACTTCGGATCAGCCATGCCATAAAGGCCGACAGCTGGGGTGCCCACAGCTGCGCCTATGTGAAGCAGCGCCGAGTCAGGACCGACCAACAGGTCGCTAATAGCAATCGCCGCTGCGCTTTCTCGCAAGTCCAAACGATTCACCCAATTTAAAACACGTACCGCCTCGGGTGGCTGAAAGTCGGCACCTGCGCCAACGGCGATCACCCCCAATTGTGGATCGGTCTGCAAAGCGGCAAGCAGTGTCTGCCAATAACCTGCTGGCCATGACCGATCAGGTGTCGCCCCCATATGTACCGCGACGATGCGGTTCACTGTTTGCCAAGCTTCGCCGGCCGATGCCAGCAGTCCGCCGACAGTTGCGTAGTCGCGCCGGTCGAGATGCAGCTCAAGCGCTGGATTGGGCAGCGCGATACCAGCCTCTTCTGCATAAGCAGTCAGGATGTGCTGTTTCGGGCGCTTCTCGTATGCCTCGTCAAGATTGATCAGCACATCATTGGACCGTGGCCGGAATCCAGACGATGTCGCCATCAGTAAATCAACATTGGGATTACCTGCGAACACCTCATTGACATCAGTAGAGACTACCAAAGTATGGTCGGGAAACTTTTCCCGAACGGCCCTCACAATGGGCGTCGCTTGGAGCACGTCGCCCCGGGCATAGCGGCGTTGGACAACCACGCGGGAACGCAACGGGGAATTGCGAGGGGCAGACAGCACCACGAGGTAGTCCTCGTCCCAGTCGGGATCAACTTTCTCCAAGCGGCTGATCACGGCAGTTTTGAACACATGTTCAAGAAAAGTGGGGCGAGAATAGCGATAAAACTCAAGGTGATTGAAGTGTTGTTCCAAGAATTGACGAATACGCCTGTAGTTCCATGCACTCCAGTGGTGCGGGTTACAATGGGTACCGTGCCACCGTTCACAAGGTAATGACACGAGCATTTTCCCACTAGGAGAAAGCCGCTTCTTAAGCTCAAGCAAGAACAACTCCGGGTCTGGTGTGTGCTCAATGGTCTCTAGCGACAGAACCCAGTCGAAATTGTTATCTGGGAGACCCTCCAGTTCTCCCAGATGGAAGTGTACTCGCCGTTCGTTGAGCTGTTTAGCGAGCTTAATAGCCGCACTATCGATATCAACACCAACATATTCCGCAATATCTGGCCGTCTCTCCATCAACCAAGCAGCTCCAAAACCGCTGCCGACTGCAACTTCCAGCACGCGGCCTGCGGTTACTCGTTCTGTTATCCAGCGGTAACGATTCAGCATTTGCACAGTGGTCCAGTAGTTCTGATACCCGGGAATAGGAAATTCAGAAAGACGTTGCTCTGGATTCTCTCCAAAAATATCTGAGGAACCACTGGCCATAAACAATTGGCCAGAAGCAGGATTATTACCCCATAGATTTAAGAGGCGCAGGCTGATCTGATCTAACAGTGCATCGGACCATATTGAAAAAGTCTCTGGCCAAATGACACGATTAGATCCAGCGTCAAGTGGTAGAGCTAACGCTGGGATTAAACGGTGAATGTCTGGCAGATGAAAATATAAGTCTACATGCGGGGAATGGTTATCCTTTTCATAGAGCACATCAAATCTCGCTGAGCAAAGTTCAATACGTTGCCGAGCCAGCACTGCCATTGTTTGCTTACCATGGAGTTGACGAGAGTCGAGATCTGCATCAAATGCGAAGTTTTGTGTTGATATTTTCAATGGTTACACTCAATCAAAGGTATTGAAACAAACTCAACCCCTGCACCTGCACAAACGCCTTCTGTGCCGCTTGCAGGGCCGTCGAGCTTTCCTGGAACTGGGTGATGACCTGGGGATAGCTCACATCCGCGAGATTTCCCTGGGCAGTCTGAAACTGCTGGGTCAGGTTAGTGTTGAGCGACTGCACACTTTGGGCTTGCTGCAATTGGGAGCCTATTTGTGCCTGGGTGCTGAGCAGGCTGGTCTGAAACTGATTGAGATTCGCCAGGGCATTGCTGATGTCCTGAGCACGGCGGGTGTTGGCGCCGGGTGAACCGGAGCCTTCCGAAAAAGCCGTGATCAGGTCACTGAAAGTCTGGAACAGGCTCTGGGGTTTGGAGGCGGCCAAGGTAAAAGAGACAGTTTGTCCGGAGGTCGGTTCGCCATTGGTCGAAACCGTGATGAAAGGACTTCCTCCCTCTGTGGCAGGAATGGCAATACTTTGCCCTGGGGTATACGTTCCACTGACAACACTGCCGGAGCTGGCCGTCCATTCACCACTACCCACCGCCCCCGTCCCGCTGGTGACATTATAAATCAATCCACTGGCACCATTGCTGATGGTGACCTCAAATTGCGTACCATTCGCCACAAATTCCGAGTTGGCGGTTGCAGAATTCAGTACACTGCCCGGACCCAGGGTGGTGTTTCCCACTGCATTGACTGACGTCCCGGAACTGCCCGCAGGAATCTGATAATTGCTGCCAGAGGCGCTGACGGTAAACGTCCCGTTGCCCGCCAGGGTGTTCATGAAAACGGCGTTTCCTGCCTGAGAAATGGGTGTCGTGAGCCCCGGACCAATTTCCAGGGTTTTCTGACTGGAATCACCCAGATACTGCACCGTTCCATCACTTTGCAGCTGAAATGGTGGAGTGTTGGCCTGGGAACCGCCATAAATATAAGTACCATTGGCGTCCTGGGTGTTGGCCAGTTGCACCAGTTGCTGCAAATTGCCCTGCATGGTAGTCACGGCATTTTGCAGATCACTGGCATTGACGGTGGCATTATTCATCTGCACCGCCAGTTGCTGAACCTGATTCATGAGGGTCCCGACACTTTGCAGCGTGCTGGAACTCATGCCCAGATCCTGCTGTGCATAGGTATTACTTTGCTGATAGCTGCCGAGATTGGCAATTTTGCTGCTGAGATCCAGCACCTGGGCATTGGCCACCGGATTGCTGGTGGGATTAATCAGGGCATTACCCGTAGAAAGCTGCTGAGAGAGATTATTCAGCGTGCTCTGCTGGTTCAAGAGCGAATACAGGCTGCTCTGATAAAATTCCTGGGTGCTGACGCGCATGATCTGCTCCTTATAAGGCCTGAATCAGGGACTGAAACAGGGTATTCCCCACGGAAATGGCTTTGGCGGCCGCTTGGTAGGCTTGCTGGTATTGAATCAGACTGGCGGCCTCCTGGTCCAGATTGACGCCGGATACGGATTGCTGGGCAGCCTGAGCAGACTGCAGTACTGTCAGTTGAGCCTGGGCATTATTCTGGGCCTGCGCAGCCTGATTGGTCACCTGGGTAATCAACTGAGCGGCGTTGTCATTAAAAGTCGCGGTTCCACTGTTCAAAATCTTGCTGGTGGACAACCCGGCCATCAATTGGGCATTACCATTGCTGTCTGCCCCCCCCGGACTCAGGGTGAAAGCATCCCCGGAGGCCGCCAGGGTACCGCTGAGATTCACTTGCCAATATCCTCCCGGCGCATGGGGGTTTAGTATATCAATGACGGTACCGGAACCACCCAGACTGACCGTTCCTGTACCCACTACAGATCCGGTTCCCGCGCCAGAACTGATCTGGAAGCTGGCCGTGCCGCCCTCCTGGCTGGCACCGCTGGTGATGGTAATTTGTAAAGGTGTTGGGAAATCAGACAGACCGGAAACTACAATGGCGCCCGAACCACTACTGCTCACATATTGCCCGGCCGAGAGAGTCAGATTGCCGAGATTGGTATTCACCAGACTGCCGCTTACCAGCTGACCGGGGCTGCTGACATAAGGACTGGCAGCCGCAATACCCGCAGGGTCTGTCATGACCGTCTGCATGTCCATCGCCCCCAGACGGGTGGGTTCAACCAGAAAGCTATCGCCCGCTGCGGCACTGCCGGACACCTGCAATTGAAAACCTTGGCCCGAAAAACTCAGGGTCGTCGTCCCGCTCGCCGTAGAACCAGAAGTACTCGCCACGACAGCACCGGTGCTGCTGTTCTCCAGATTCCATACCGAGCCGGAGCTTTTGCTCAGAATATACTGGCTGGCGCTGAGATTACCGGCATTGGTGATGGTCCCGACAACAGAGACACTGCCACTGCTGTTATGGGTATTGGCATACACACTGACCGGCCCAGTGCTGAACAGGGCCGAACCGCTGCTGCCATTCAGATTCAAGCCCTGGGCCTGCTGCGCGTTCAATGCGGAAGCAATGCCGTCTGCAAGTAAGCCCAGTCCATTTTCCGCAGGATCCAGAGACTGGCTGCGAAATTGCAGCAGGCCACCCAGGGTTCCACCGGTCAGATTTTTCGTCAGGTCCGCGCCATTGCTGGCATAGCCTACATTGAGGGTTTGCTGATTGTAAGGGCTGGGCTGGGTTTGCAGGGCAAAGGACTGGCTGCCCGCTACCAATACCTGGCCATTGCTGAGATACACGCTCAGCTGATTGTTGTTCTGCTTCAGGACCTGCACACCTACCTGGCCGTTCAATTCGGTGATGAGATGATCCCTCTGGTCCAGCAAATCATTGGGAGAGGCATTGACCCCGCTTTGCGAGGCGGAAATCTGCACATTCAGTTGTGCTATCTGTTTGCTCAATGTATTGATCTGGCTGACAGACTCGGAGATTTGCTGATTGACGCCGCTATCTACACTGGCGAGCTGCTGTCCCAAAGACTGAAAGGTCTGACTGAGAGTCTGGGCGTTACTGAGCATACTCTGGCGCGCCGGAATATCCGTGGGACTGGCAGCCACCTGAGCCACCCCGGAAAAAAACTGGCTGACCTGGGAACTGATGCCCCCGTTATTAAGGATCCCCAGAATATTCTGGAGAGAACTGGAAAGACTGGCCTGCCCACTGGCGCTGGCGCTGGCTGTCCAAACCTGGCCCTGTAAAAAACTGCTGTAACTGCGCTGTACTGATTCGACCTGAGTACCGTTGCCGTAATACTGCCCTCCCAAAAGAGTGGGCACGGCCGTGGACTGCACGATGTTCTGCTGGCTGTAACCGGGGGTATTGACGTTGGCAATATTGTCACCGGTCACCTGCAGGGCAGATTGCGCAGCCTGCAGACCCGTCAGGGCATTATTGACCAACCCACTGATACCCGACATGGTTAAGCACTCCCCAAAGAGCGACCGGTGGATTCTGCACTGCCATATACCAGACCCGTCTGTTCTCGCA
The DNA here is from genome assembly GCF_057473465.1 of Acidithiobacillus sp. TH-A117. Taxonomy (NCBI): domain Bacteria; kingdom Pseudomonadati; phylum Pseudomonadota; class Acidithiobacillia; order Acidithiobacillales; family Acidithiobacillaceae; genus Acidithiobacillus; species Acidithiobacillus sp. TH-A117. The sequence goes on along the minus strand of NZ_JBYCKQ010000029.1, from coordinate 90,095 downwards.
ACATGGTCAGCGCCTCCCCCAAACCGGAACCGGCCACCCGCAAGGCATGGTCCAGGGCACTGTAGTGCTCCTGTAGTGCCAATACCGCTTCTTTCAGCTCATTTGAAGGGATAAGCGATGCGTGTTTGCTACGCATGCTCAGTAAACGCTTGCCCAGCCGCTCCGCCATATCGGCTTCGGGCATAGACTGCGTCCAGTCACCCTGCGCCAGCCACTGTTTCTGGTTTTCCAGAACCCGGGTCAACTGGAGAACGGTTTCCAGTTCCTGCTGCATGGATGCATCGCTCATCGTGAATCTCCCGCCTTCAAATCAGGCCCTATTCGATTAACGGCACAAATGCCATAAAGTTTAACCGGCGGCATTTTCATCCGATAAATCTCCCATGACGGCCTGCATGAGTGGACTATCCGCCACTGCCACCAGCTTACTGGCATAGTGCGGGTCTGTGGCATACCCCCCTTGCTGCAGAGCTTCAGCAAATCCGGCAATATTGTTGCCTTGCCCCAAAGCCTGTCGATAACGGGGATTATGCATCAGCAACTGGGCATAATTCTGCACACTTTGCCCCACACTCTGATAGGCGCGAAAAGCGGCGTTTTCGACTTCATTGACGCCATTTTCAAATTCATGGGTCAGACTATGAACGGATGCACCCAGCCAGCCCCCACCGCCTTTAATGCCAAACAGATTATTGCCGGCCACATGACTGCCCCAGCCCGTTTCCAGAGCGGCCTGGGCAATGATAGCGGTAGGCGCGACCCCGAGCTTTTGTGCGGCTTCCCGCACCGCCGGCAAAATGGATTGGACAAAGGATTTAGCCTGCTCCAGCAAAGACTGTGAAGGTTTCGCCCAGCTTTCCGAAGGCATGACAGGTGCCGACAAGCCGGCATTTCTTGCGGGCATACTCAGGTGCTTGTCCTGGCCCTGCACACCATTCTGCTGCCCCCAATGCAAGTGATAGCGGGTCGCAATTTCTTTAGCCAGTGTTTGGGCAATACCTATCCCCTGCCCCTGGCTGACCGTTTGGGCGATTTGCTGATTAAAAAGAGATTTCATCAGCGGCCCGGAATTTTTCCCAGTCAAATCCGAACCAAAGGAAGTCGCCGACATGGCCGAGAGCATTTCCTGCAGTAACACCGCCTCAAATTGCTTGGCTACCGCCAGAATGGTCTTGGGATCATGGGCATCGGCATCACTGCGCAGCTGACTCAGCCCGGAAAAATTCAGGGCATCACTGGCCGTCGCGGCGGCCGCCTGCGGGCTGACGGCAGTGGCCGTGGTGTTTGCCGTCAAATGTATTCCAGTGCCACTCATATCACTTCCAGTTGCGCATGCAGGGCACCTGCGGCTTTCATGGCCTGCAGAATGGCGATCAGATCAGTCGGTGTCGCCCCCACCGCGTTCAGCGCCCGCACTACTGCCTCCAGACTGACTCCCGGTTCAAACATCAAGAGCTTAGCCTGGGGCTGAGTGACCTTCACATTGGCCTGGGGGGCAACCACCGTCTGCCCGGCACCCAGAGGATTCGGCTGACTGATCAGATACTTTTGGGAAATGGTCACCGACAGATTACCGTGAGCAACAGCGCAGGCACCTAGGGTCACATTCTGCCCGAGCACGACCGTCCCACTGCGCGCATCTATCACCACTTTGGCCAGTGGCGTTTCGGGGCTAACATCCAGATTTTCGATTTGTGACAGAAAATTGACGCGGGCACCGGGGGTGCCGGGGGCATTCACCCGGACCTCACCGGCATTCAGGGCTTCTGCCACCCCGTAGCCCATCTGCTGATTAATGACATTGGCAATCCGTGCCGCCGTGGTAAAACTTGGCTGATGCAATTCCAGCAGCATGGGTCCGGCCTGGTCGAAGCCGGAGGATACAGAACGTTCCACATTGGCACCATTGGGAATGGTCCCTGCGGTGGTAATGTTAACTTGCGCCGAAGAGCCGTTACTGCTGGCCCCGAAACCACTGACAATCAGATTACCCTGGGCCACGGCATAGGTTTGCCCGTCGGCACCCTTCAGCGGGGTCATGAGCAGGGTTCCCCCGGCCAGACTGCTGGCATTACCCACCGCCGAAACCGTGACATTGATGGTCTGTCCAGGCTGTGCAAAAGGCGGCAGATGGGCGGTCACAATCACGGCGGCCACATCCTTGGGTTGCAGGTTCGTGGCTACAGAAGCGGGCAAGTTGATGCCGAGGCGCTGGAACATGTTCAGCAGGGATTGCGTGGTATAGGGCACCTGGGTGGCCTGATCGCCCGTACCATTGAGTCCGACCACCAGGCCATAACCCACTAACTGGTTACTCCGCACCCCACCTACGGCGACCAGATTGCGGATGGTTTCCGCCTGAGCAGTCTCCAAGCCCACCAGAATGGTCAGACCTAGTATCATGCATAGCGCGAGGAGGGATCGAAAGTTCCTGCTCATCATCACATTCCTCAGAAAGGCCATAGCGAGAGGAAGAAACGTGCCAGCCAGGGCATCCGTGCTGCCGAATATATCGTGCCATTGCCACTATATTCGACGCGGGCATCAGCAATCTGGGTAGAAAGTATCGTATTCTGCGGCGTCACGTCTGCGGGCCTGACAACACCCGCGACCCGGATGTATTCATGACCGCCATTGAGCAGCACCTCCTTGGAGCCTTCAATCACCAGATTACCATTGCCTTGCACGCGCACCACGGTCACCTCCAGGGTCGCCGTAAAAGTATTACTCTGGGTCGTCGCTCCCGTTCCGCCATATTTCTGGGCACTATTGGCCCCCATACTCGGACTGAAGGGTGTTCCCGCCACACTTCCAAAAGCAGGAACTATGCCAAAGAAATTGGTCAGTGCCGCACTCAGAGAATCCGAAGTATTGATGGCCGTGTTGGTGTTGTTGCTGGCGCTGGAGTTTTCCTGGATCAGGACGGTAATCAGATCTCCAACCCGATTGGCGCGATTATCACTGAACAAGGACACATTGGTGCCCGCCTGCCAGATGGAACCATTGGGGGCATGGGCCGCCAGAGACTCGGGTTCTGCCGGAATGGGCAAGGGCTTCAGGGGTTTGAGATCATGGTGCCCCTGCAGGGTGGCGCAGGCACTCAAGCCCATGGCGAAGATCAGCAGCAGCACCAGACGCAGCCCCAGAAGCAGCCAGGTCATTCCGATGGATCCCGCAGGTGCCGGAAATTCAGTGCGATGGTTACCTACGGCTGGAGTGCGCATGATCTTAGCCTCACAGATTCTGGGTGAGATAGCCCAGCATGGAATCCGATGTGGATACCGCCTTGCTGTTGATTTCGTAGGCGCGCTGGGTGGCAATCATGTCCACCAGTTCCGACACCACATTGACATTGGAGGATTCCAGATAACCCTGCTGTACGGAGCCCAGCCCGTTGAGGGTGGGTTGCCCTGTTTGCGGAGCTCCGGAAGAACCGGTCTGCAAGTAGAGGTTATCGCCAATACTCTGCAAACCTGTGGGATTGATGAAATTGGCGAGCTGAATGGTACCGACCTGCTGGGGCTGGGCCTGCCCCGGCAACACCACCGACACCGTACCATCGCTGCCGATGGTGATGGACTGGGCATTGGGCGGAATAGTCACCGGCGGTTGGAGCAGATACCCATTGGAGGTCACCAGTTGCCCCTGATTATTCATCTGGAAAGTGCCATCCCGGCTATAGGCAATGGTGCCATTGGGCTGCATGATCTGAAAAAACCCCTGACCATTGATCCCCACATCCAGGGCATTGCCCGTCTGGGTCAAGTTACCCTGGGTCATCAGTCGCTCTGTGGACACTACCCGTACACCAGTCCCTAACTGCAGTCCCGAGGGATATTGGGTGGTCTGGGAAGATTGGGCGCCGGGCTGGCGCAGGTTTTGATAGAGCAGGTCCTGAAACACGGCCCGGGATTGCTTGAATCCGGTGGTATTGACGTTCGCCAGATTATTGGCGATCACGTCCATTTTGGTCTGCTCACCTTCCAGCCCGGTTGCTGCCACGTAAAGAGAACGCATCATGATGGATTACTCCTGATAGATTATGACAGAACCAGCAATTGATTGGCACTTTGCCGGTCCTGGGATACGGTCTGCATCAACTTGGTCTGCATGTCGAATTGCCGTGTATCTTCAAGCATCTGGATCATGGCATTGACCGGATTGACGTTACTGCCTTCCAAGGCTCCCGGTTCCAGTACCACATTGCCATCTTCGGGGGCGGGTTTGCCGTCGCTGTTCTGAAAAAGCCCATCGGGATTTTTCTGCAAGCCTTTTTCCGAAGGATTCACCAGCTTGATCTGGTTGATGGTGACGATGGCATTGGGCTGACTGCCAACCGGAACCCCGGAGATCACCCCGTCACTGCCAATGACCAGCGACTGCATGGGGGGCAGGGAAATGGGCGAGCCATTGACCCCCAGCACCGGATGCCCGGTAGCCGTCATGAGGATGCCCTGGCCGTTGAGCTGCAGGTTACCATCCCGGGTATAGGCTTCCTGACCATCGGGACCCTGCACGGTCAACCAGCCCTGGCCATTCACTGCCACGTCCAGCGGTCGGCCGGTGTGGACAATGGGTCCCGACTGGAAATCCACACTGGGAGTTTCCGTGGCCGTATAGGCGCGGGTCGGCAAACCCTGACCATAGACGGGCAAAGCACTGAACTGGGCTTCGTCGGCGCGGTATCCAGTGGTATTGGCATTGGCCAGATTATTGGCGGTGACCGTCTGCTTCTGCAGAATGGCGTTGGCACCGCTCATAGCAATATAAAGGGTATCCATGACTTATCCTCTTTACAAACTCAAGAGCGTCTGTACCACGGTATTCTGGGTCTTAATGGTCTGGGCATTGGCCTGATAGGCTTGCTGCGCCACAATCAGATTGACGAGATCTTTTGAAATATTCACATTGGACTGCTCCACGGCACCCGCCTGCAAAACCCCGAGATTGGAACTGCCCGGCTGACCGGACAGGGGTTGTCCGGATACATAGGTTTCCGCCCAGTAATTGTTGCCCAGATTTTGCAGGCCGTTATTGTCCGGGAAGCGGGTCAGACTGATTTGCCCCATGAGATGCGATTCACCATTACTGTAACGCCCGAAAATATTGCCGCCGGAATCGATGGAAAGTCCCGACAACTGACCGGCACTATAGCCATTACTATTATTGGTAATCACCGAATTCGGGGAGTTGTAATTGGTACTGCCACTAAAACTGACATTGATGGTGGTAGAGGCTGCGCCGTCTGCCCAGGAAATACCGGATATAGGAGTGGAAGTTGAACTGGTTTCCTGTCCATAGCTGTTAAACTGCAAGGTGCCTACACTGCCTGAAGTGATCCCGCTGGCGCCATTGGTGCCGGTAACAGAGTAGTCCACATTCCAGGTCTGTCCAGAACTGCTCGTACCGGAAGTGCTGGGTTGCAATTGATAATAAGTGGTCAATAACTGTGGGGTTCCCAGACTGTCGTAAACCGTTGTCGTCGTAGAATAATTATAAGTGCTTGGTTCATTGATATTAATCGCGCCACTCAGCGGTGTATTGGTGGAGTCCAGATTCAGGCCCAGACTCAATCCCGAAGTAGCCTGTGGGGCAATGGCATTCTGGTTGATGGTCAATGGGCCGCTGGCTCCGGTCAACTTGCCATTCTGCGCCTGAATACCGATCAGTTCGCCGCCGTTGGCGTCCACAATGACGCCATTTTTATTGAGCTGAAACTGGCCATTGCGACCATAAACGGTGGAGCCATTATAATTGAATTGAAAAAAACCATTGCCGTTGATCGCCACATCCAGAGGGTTGCTGGTTGTCTGGATATTGCCCTGGGTAAATTGTTGGGCAATGGTCTGTACCGTTGTACCAATACCTACCTGTCCGTCTGTGGGCGCAGTATTGGCCATGGCCGAAGCATAGGCATCGGCAAACTCGGCATTGGAGCTTTTGAAGCCCACGGTATTCGCATTGGAAATATTATTACCCAACACCTGTAAATCGGAATTGGCCGCCTGTAAACCACTTAATGCTGTATTGAATGCACCCATTTTACCAACTCCTTAAATAATATTCTGCACGGAGCTAAAAGGCACGGAGCCTTCCTGACCTTGTAATTGCAGGGTGGGACCGGCACTTCCCAAGGTAACGCCATTCACCAGCCCAAACATATACGGCGTACTCGTCACCGCATCACCATTGGCGCCGGCAGCTTGTACGGAAAACTGGTAATTACCCGCTGGCAGGGCGCTCCCGTTGGCTGCCTCACCATTCCAGGAAAAGCTCTGCATTCCCGAAGACTGTGGACCCTGCGGCAAAATCGCCAGCGTCTGTCCAGCGCTGTTTTGGACCAGGACATTGACAGCGGCGGCATCACTGCCAAGATCATAAGCACCGGTGGCGCTGCTTCCACTCAAAGTGAGCTGGTTTCCGGAAGTGGTCACCGACTTGCCTATTAACGAAGCTGCCTGCAAACCCTGGTTCTGGTTGATCTGGGCCATCAGCGAACTGAGTGAACCCTGAATGGCCTGCACGCCGTTGGCCATGCTGAATTGCGCCAACTGTGAGGACAAATCCTGATTACTGAGGGGATTGAGCGGATCCTGATTGGTTAATTGGGTAACCAGCAAATTATAAAAAGTGCTCTCGCTGGCGAGACCGCTGGCGCCACTACTGGCTGTCCCCGAACTGCTTGCCGAACTGGTCTGCAAGGACTGATAAAAAGGATTGACACTGGATGTCAGAGAATTGACGCTCATATTCAGGCTCCCAGGGTAAGGGTTTTCTGCAGCAAGGCTTTGGTGGTGTTCATGACATTGACGTTGGCCTGATAAGCGCGTGAGGCCGAAATCATGTTCACCATTTCATCTACCGGATTCACATTGGGCATTTTGACGTAGCCCTCTTTATCGGCCAGAGGGTTGCCAGGCTGATACACCATTTTGAAGGGCCCCGGCTTGCTGACGACTTCAGCCACACGCACACCGTTCACTCCTGCCGGAGCGCCCGCACCCGCAAAGGGCTGCGCCGCAAACACCACTTCGCGCGCCCTGTAGGGCTGGCCATCAGAACTGGTGGCCGAATTGGCATTAGCCATGTTACTGGCCACCACATTCAGTCGGTATCCCTGGGCGGTCAGGGCGGAACTCGCCACATCCAAAACTGAAAACAATGACATATTATTTACTCCTGCAGCAGTTAAGCGGTGGTTCCCGTAATGGCCGAGATCAGCGTTTTGATTTTTCCTGTCAGAAAAGTGAGGTCTGCCTGATAACGCACGCTATTTTGCAAAAAACTGGACTGCTCACGATTCATATCAACCGAGTTATTATCCAGACCCACCTGACTACCGCGCTGATATCGCACAAAAGCTGCCATACTCGCGTCATTACCAGTAGCGGTAAACTGTCTGTTCTGGTTGGTTTTCAGCGAAAGCCCTCCACGATCTCCCGACTGCACCGCTGCCAGGGTCTGATGAAAAGGAATATCCACGGCGCGATAATTCGGTGTATTGGCATTGGCAATATTGGCGGCCAGCAGTTGTTGCCGATAGCCGGTGACTTTCAGGGCATCCGCCAAAGGATCCAGTGCTTGACCCAATAAATCTGACATCTGCTCGACCTCCCCTGCATAACCTGTACGACGATTCAAAAGCAACAAATATGCCACTAATACAAGCTCGGCTCCTGTCAACCTTCAGGATTGATTTGTGAGTGATTGCGCCCTGCCCACCTGCCTTCAGCGGCAGACATGCGCCGCCTGTTACTGTTTATTCAGGACCATCGGCAAAAAAATGCCGCTTACACTCGCAACCGGCAGACTTACAAACATTGGGAAATGAAGCACCTGCTGACTATGATTTATGGCGCGTTATTTGCTTTAACTCTTCCCGGATGAATACAGACATCGCACACGGGGCATTGGCATTAATGAAATATGGCTCTTGCAGGATCATAAAACTCTGGAATATCCTTCTGATCCTCGCGCTTTGCATGACGAGTATTGCCGTTTGGGCGCAGGATAACGTGGAAAATCCCGAAACCATCCGCAGCGCAGCCCTGAATTTTATACGTGCCCATTTACCTGCCCGGTCGTCTGGTATGCATATTCACCTGGATGGCCCTGCTCCGGGCGTTCATTTTCCGGCCTGTGCCAAGCTCGAGGTCAGTTACTTCGGTTATAGCAACCCTTATGGAAACCAGACCGTACAGGTTCTCTGCCAGGCACCCGCCACCTGGCAGTTATATCTGCCCGTGCAAATCCAGGTGGATCAAGCGGTGGTCATTGCCGCCCGTCCCTTGACCGCTGGTTCCATCATCGAGGCCGGAGATCTGGCAGTCGTGCGCAGAAATACCAGTGGCCTGAGCAGTAGCACGATTCGCTCACCTCAGGCGGCTATCGGCAAAATTTTACGTTTCGGCACTCTGGCCGGACAGCCCATCACCACCAGCATGCTCAACGCCCCCGATGTCGTTCATGCGGGTGAGCAAGTTACCCTTTACGCACAAGGAGATGGGATTCGCATTGCCACCATTGCCGACGCCATCGAAAACGGTCGTCCCGGACAAAGCATCATGGTCAGAAATCTGCAGTCCGGTCGGGTAGTACGGGGCACGGTAACCCCCCAGGGTCATGTCGTGGTAAACTTTTAAGGCGTAGAATGAAAATTAAATCGCTCAAACACCTTCAGTTGACGCTTTTTTGTGTCGTTAATGTCAAAGAGAACACAGTCAGGCAGGAGCTACGTTCATGAATCCCATCAATCCCTACAATGGATTAATTTCCGGAATATCATCCAAAGATACCCGCAGCAATCCGGAGCAATCTGTGAATAATGCCGGAGCAGAAAAAAATACTCCTCAGCCGAGTGCTGGCAAACCGGTTCCTCAGGACCACCTGACCCTGTCGCCCCAAGCCAGACAGTTGATGGCTGCGCAAAATGAGGGTTCTGCCAGCAGCGAAAGGCTGACGGCCATCCGCTCCAGCATTAGCAATAAAAGCTATCAGATCTCTCCATTAAAAATCGGGCAGGGACTGACTCAGGATAACCAACAGTTCATGCCTGCCCCTCCCAACCGCTCGGTCTGAAAGCAAAATGCCCATGGACGCGCACGAACTTTCTCAAGCTCTTCAGCTGTTGGAACAACTACATTTACTGCTGGAAAATGAGACTGCCTGCCTGAAAGCAGGGCAAATGCAGGATCTTCAGCACATCGCCACCCAAAAGATGCGCTGCTTTGCTCAGGTTGAGCAAATGAAATCTGCCAGCCCGACCCTCCGCAATACGCTCAGGTCTGATACGGGGCGTGCATTGCTGGAAGAAATCCTGCGCAAGAACCAATTAAACGGGCAAATCATCCAGGCTTTGATGCGTTTCAATCAAGGTGCCTGGGATATTTTCTTTGCGCACACTCAGCCCCTCTATACGGATCTTGGTACCGCCCAATCAGCTCCGGCAAGCCATCTGATCGGGAGCGCCTGAAGCGTGCTGGTACTTACCCGGCGTCGTGGTCAGGCCATTTGCATAGGCGATAATATTCGCATTGTCGTCACCCGCATTGATGACGGTCAGGTAAGGCTAGGCATAGAAAGCAGCGAAAACCTCACGATTTTACGCGAAGAATTACTGGAAACCGTCAAGCAAGCCAATCAATCCGCCCGGACCCTGGCGCCAAACGATTTTGAACACTGGTTGAAACAGCAACACCATACGGATGGCAGCGGTCATCCTGAGGATGAATCCTGATGAGCACATACAATACCCGTTTCGGACCCTTGACCATCGCTGCCAACGATATTTGGCATTGCATTGCCCCCATGCCCGGTTTCACGGAACTACGTCAGTTCGCCTTGTTACACCTGCACAGCCAAGGCCCTTTTGTCTGGCTTCAGTCTCTGGATGACCCACTGATCACCTTTCTGTTGATAGCCCCTGAGCACTTTAATCTGCACTATTCACAAACTCCGCATTTTGCCAAAACCGAAAAAGAAGGAATTACCATGGTCATGGTTATCCTTCCACAGAAGGACAACGGCCAACTGCAGAGTAATGCATTGGCGCCGCTTTATTTTCTGCCCGACAAAAAGCAGTTTGGGCAGTGGATTGTCGAACATCAGGAAATAGCCCCTGAACCTTTACTGACCAGTCCCGAACCCCCTGCAGCATTGGGTGCCCAGATGGTGGTTCCTGTTCAGGAAGCACCAGGCTCCAAGACACAGCCACACCAGCCCTTACCGACTGGCACGGCGTAGGCGCTCGCGATCATAACGCAGAGCGCACTGCATGATTTTATCTTCCAGTGCGGTCGGAATATCCATAAAACGCAAGCCCAGCTCTTGCACCCCCCCTTGAAGACGTCTTCCATTTCCCGAATAACAGACTTTGGCGGCGAGCGAATACGGCTGATTCTGGAATCGAAACTGTATCTGGGCCAGCAGCTCTCCCGAGGCCAGCGGATAGTCATGGGGTGCGGTAATCCGGACCCGCATCCCACCCGCCCCGATATTCACGCATTCCCCTTCCACAGCACGAGCGCCAAAACGGCGTAACAACACGGTCGTTTTGTCAGCAGCATCAAGCACCGCACGCAAATTCCCCCGTCTCTGCCACTGAAAAACCACTTCTGGCCGCCGAATCCGGATAGCGGCAAAACGTTGCCAGGTGAGCTGTTCCATGACTACCGTCTGGAAGCCAATGGGTAAGGCATCGACAGTCCAGAGCAGCAAGTCCTCTCCGGGCTGCAAATGGATATTGGCCGCTTCCGGCATCAAAGCATCCATAATCAGGCTTTCTTCCTGATCATCTTTATCCAGCAAACTGGTGTGGCCCAGCACCGTATTGCGCTGCCCCACCAGCACCTGCATATTTTGCTGCACAGCGACGAGGGACTGTAGCAAGCGCTCAACAGCTGTCGGTAACGTCAAACGATTGGCGTCTGCAAATAATCGATCCACGAGAGTTTCACTTTGAGTCATACCCGTTTCCCTTAGAGGCACAGCGGTTGTCAAACTTTTGACAGCCGGAAAATTTTGATCACACCTGCAAACCCAGCAGGAATCGTGCCGAACCAACAACAGGCATGAGTCCGGCACAAATCTCGCTTGGAAAGCACTGATCGCCTGCAAACTGCAATATCCCGACTACTTAAAGAGATGAACTGCGAACAACTGAAGAGGAGAATCCCCGATGGCACGTAAGAAGAAAGAAGAAGAATGGGAAAATCATGAGCGCTGGCTGGTTTCCTATGCCGACTTCATCACCCTGCTCTTTGCCTTTTTTGTGGTTATGTACGCTATCTCCTCGGTCAACGAAGGTAAATACAAGGTATTATCTCAAACCCTGGTGTCTGCGTTCAGTGGCCAGCCCTGGTCGCCGGTACCTATTCGCTCCGACACCAACAGCCTCACCCAAACGCCGGTTGCTCTACCTGCATTACCCAAAGTGACCACTATGGCACCGGTACCCCATGTGCAGCAGGGACAGGTTTCGCCTAGAGCACAAAATCCTCACAGTCCTGCCAATCCGGAAATGCAAAAAATTGAAGCGCAGATGCGCACCTTGCTGAAACCGCTGATTGAACAGGGGAGTGTGGCAATTCATAGAAGTAATCTGGGCGTTGTCATCGACTTGAATGCCAAAATTCTTTTTCCATCGGCCGCCGCCCAGCTCAGTGTCAACGCCACCAGCACCCTCGCTAAAATTGCCCAGGTTCTGGCACAGATTCCCTATCAGATTCAGGTGAATGGCTTCACCAATGATCTGCCCATTCGTACGGCACAATTCAGTTCCAACTGGGCGCTGTCTGCGGCACGCGCCGTATCGGTCGTCGAATTATTCATCCAGCACGGCGTCAACCCTCATCATCTGGTGGCCGCCGGTTATGGCAAATATCATCCCGTAGCTTCCAATAACACCGCCAAGGGGCTGATCATGAACAGGCGCGTCAGTATTGTGGTGGTAGCGCCGCAAAACCCCAGCAAGGCCGGTACCGACCCCATCATGGCCGGGAGTATCAGTCAGCGCGGTTGATCCGGAATTGTAAAGATTCTGGAACAGACACCCTTTAGTTATGGGGTGAACGTGCCGTTAGCAAGCATATGACATTGCTAAAAGCCCCGTCGCATCTTGGTACAGGAATTGCTTGCCGATATCCTGAGCGGCGGGATTCGACTCAAGGAGGAGATCATCATTTATGGGCATTGATCAGGTCGACAAGGGTATCCACATTTTAGTGGTGGACGATTTCTCAACCATGCGCCGCATTGTGCGTAATCTATTGCGTGAGTTGGGCTTCAGCAATTTTGATGAAGCAGAAGATGGTGTCCAGGCGCTGCAAAAGCTGCATAGCCGGCCTTTTGATTTTGTGGTTTCCGACTGGAACATGCCCAATATGCAGGGCATCGATCTGCTTCGTGCCATCCGCTCCGATCCGCAACTCAAGCACATACCGGTACTGATGGTGACAGCCGAAGCCAAGCGCGAAAATATTCTCGAAGCCGCCCAGGCAGGAGTCAACGGTTACATCGTCAAGCCCTTTACGGCGGACACCCTGAAGGAAAAACTCGACAGCGTCTTCAAACGACTGCAGGCCGCTCAGGGAGGTCAGGGATGAACACCCAGAATCTGTTGGACCCCAATCGCCTGCTGAGTGAAGCCGAACTGCTGCTGCGTGAGGGCTTGAAACGCATTGCCAATACCGCCGAAGAAAAACTCTCCGGCGCACAAAATCCACTCGAAGAAGCCCTGCGCCTGACCGAAGAACAAACCATGGCCACTCTGGCCGCCGTGGAAAGAGCCCAGGATGCGGTCGCGGATATTCGCAATGCCCATAACAGCTTCATAGATGAACCGCTGAAACAGATCGAGAGCGCCCTACTGGTTATTCTTGCCAGCCAGCAAGGGCAGGATCTAGCCGGTCAGCGCCTTAAAAAGGCTATCGCCCTGCTGCAGGCAGTTGAAGAACGGATTCGCCTGACCCTGGCAGAAACGGGGCTGGATAGCGACGAGAATAAGCTGCCCGAAGCCTCCGTCGAGAGTAACCCCAGCATCAATCAGGATGAAGTGGACAACTTACTGGCAGAATTGGGGATCTGATAGCATGGATATGGACATTCTCCAGGATTACCTTCCCGAAGCCCGGGAGTTGCTGGAAAAAGCGCAGGATGACACCCTGCGTCTGGAGTCAGACCCCGGCAATGATGAAGTCCTGGCCTCGGTATTTCGCGCCTTTCACACCCTCAAGGGCGGAGCCGGATTTCTCGAAGCCGAGAACCTGGTCAACTGGACTCACCATCTGGAGGACCTGCTCGATAAACTGCGTTCACATACTCTGGTCGTAACCGGCCCGATGATTGATGCTATTCTGCGCGGCCTGGATGTTATTGACGACATGCTGCAGCAACTCGCTAATGGGGAAAATCCTGCCCCGGGACCAGAAGATCTGAGCAGTATCATTCGTCAACTGGCGTCTGGAACGACTCCGGCGGATCCCGTTCAACCCATCCTTCCTGCTTGCGCAGCACCAGAAGCGACCCTCAAAGTCAGCCAGCGTGCCACGGCAGATGGACATGCGGGCCTGTTTCTGGAGCGATCGGACTCAGCTCCTCATCCTGAAACAGGATCAGACGAAATTTCCGCAGAAGAATTTGAAGCCACACTCGATGCACTCTATGGAACACAAGCACCGGGTTATGCTCCTCCTCCGGAAAGCCAATGCGCTGCCAGTGACGAAATTTCACCGGAAGAATTTGAACAGGTACTGGATCAGCTCTATGGTGACAAAGCTCCCGGTTTTGATATAGAAACCTCCTCCAAAGATACAGGAGACCTGCCGGTAACTGCGACACCAGACAATCCAATAGCCGCTCCACCTTCTCCACCATCCCAACCGGCGGCTCCGGCAGCCGTGCGTAGCAGTCCCGGTGCTCAGGAGACTGCGGATGCTACTTTGCGCGTCGACGCAGCGCGCCTGGACGCCGTAATGAATCAGGTCGGTGAGCTGGTACTCCTGCGCAACCGGCTCAGTTCGGCCATAGGCAGTCTCGGCGAAGAAAATGAAGACATGCTGCGCATCGCCCGGGAAGTGGATCTCACGGTAAATGATATTCAAAGCACCGTCATGCGCCTGCGGATGCAGCCCTGCAAGCGGCTTTTTCAACAATTACCCAGAGTGGTGCGCGATGCTTCCCGACAACTTTCCAAGGAAGTGACCCTGGAAATTGTCGGCGAAGATGTAGAAATCGACAAAGCAGTCGTGGATGCCCTCTCCGGTCCCATGACCCACCTGCTCCGCAACAGTCTCGATCATGGTGTCGAAACCCCTGCGGAACGGCAGGCCGCTGGCAAGTCTCGCAGCGCCAAAATCCGGGTGGCGGCAGTCCATCTGGGTGACAAGGTCCGGATTGAAGTTGCTGATGATGGTCGTGGCATTGATAGCCAGTTTGTCATGCAGAAAGCCATCGACAAGGGGGTCATCAGCGCAGAACAGGGTGCACGCCTGTCGGAACAGGAAGCGGTAGAGTTGATTTTCCGACCCGGATTTTCCACCAATGATCAAGTCACGGATATTTCCGGACGCGGTGTGGGTATGGATGTGGTCAAGGAAACCGTCCGCAAGCTGCGGGGTCGTCTGGAAATTCAGACCCGTCCGGGCTTGGGAACCAGTATCTCCATGGAATTCCCCCTGACCATGGCCGTTCTCCCGGTACTTTACCTGCGTTTACGTAGGGAAATTTATGCACTCCCGGTTTCCAGCATCGAAAGTCTGCTGGACTTACAGGAAAATCGCATTCATCGCATGAGTGGACGCACCGTCTATCGGGTGGATGGTACTGAGGTCGTCCCTATCGTCGATCTGGGCGCCTTACTCCACGAGCGCCCACTTCGGCTGGGCTCCGAACCCATTGAAGGGGTATTGACGGAGCATGGGCTGTTCATGGTCTCCGAAGTGCTGGGTAACGAGGACTCGGTCGTAAAACCCATCGATTTTCTCGCCGAACAAAACTGGTATCAAGGCGCGACGATTTCCGGTAAGGGTAACGTAGTGCTGATTCTGGATGCCAATGCCCTGGTGAACCATGTGCTTGATCATCATGACGATCAAGCAAACAGTAACATGGCCCGCAAAGGAGCTGCCTGATGAATATTCAGCATATCATGGGGGTCGTCGATGCTTCTTTTAAGGCACGTCAAAGTATCGAAAAAGCCTTGCGGGAAATTGACCGACGTGCCCTCAATGCCATGGTCCTGGTCAAGCGTCATGGTAACGCCTTGGCTGGATACGGAGTCGTAGCCCAGGCTTTTCGGGAGCGCGCAGCCATCCTTAAGGAGTCTGCAGCACACCTTCAAGAACGTATCGCCCCCCTGATCGAAGCCTATATGCGCATTTTGCAACATCAACGCTTCTCCGCATCCTTTGCACAGATGCTAGAGCACAACTCACTCCATGAAAAACACTGTCCCGGCCTCATCAACACCCAAAAAAAATGGCAAAAAATTATGCTTGAAGAAGAAGCAGAAGCAGGAAGGGTGCTGGAACAGCTCCTGGAGATGGTGCAACAACTCCAGGAAAGCATTGAAGAGCAGGAATACGTAGTCACCAATGGCCGCATTGAAGCCGCACTGGCAGAAAACACCGGGGCCCCCCTGATGCGGGTTTCCCGGGATATGGGTGAAGCCGTCCGTACCGTCGCACTAGCCATTCGCAGCTATCGTCATCAATTGGAGAGTCTGGAACATGAAAGCAGCACCCGTCTTTGAAGCAGGTAGCCATCGCTGGTGGATTATTTATGATCAGGATGAACATCGCGTCATTGATTCCAATGTGTATGTGATGGAATCCAATGAGCAAAGTATCATCCTGGATCCCGGTGGCTTCGAGATTTTCCCACAGGTGTTTGCTGCCCTGGTTGAAGCTGTGCCTCCTTCCAGCCTGAAGGCGGCTTTTGTATCCCATCAGGATCCCGATATCGCCTCCAGCTTACCTCTCTGGCATGCCTGTAACGAAAAAATGGAATGGCATATTCCCAAACTCTGGGAAGGTTTTATCCGCCACTACGGGGCGCTGGATGCTCCCCTGCAAAACATTGATGATGAAGGTGGCAGCGTCATCATTGGTGGAAGGCGTCTGGAATTTATTCCAGCGCATTACTTACATTCATCGGCAAATTTTCATGTATACGATCCAGAAGCCAAAATCCTTTTTTCCGGCGATGTGGGAGCAGCTTTACTACCACCTGGACATGACGCATGGGTGGATCGGCGTGACAAAACTGGTCGGGCTTTTGCTGAACATATCAGCAAGGCCAAATATTTTCACGAACGCTGGATGCCTTCCAATGCCGCCAAGAAAAACTGGATAGAAAGAGTCAGTCAGCTGGATATTCAGTATCTTTGTCCCCAGCACGGGGCCATTTACAGTGGCGACAATGTGAAACGATTTATCGACTGGTTCGACAAGCTCAATGTCGGCTCGGCTACCGCCTAGAACTTCAGGGAGCCATAACTCTATGGATAGATTGACACTGAACGAAAATTACGAACAGGCCACCCAAAACGCCCAGATTCTCACCAATACTTCAACGGAAGCATATGTGGCTATGGAATCCGTGAACAAAAACCTGACCTTATTGGCAAAAACCGTTGATGATAATCACCTGGCCTCCAAATCACTCATGGACGAAGTGGGTGCAATCCGTCGCATCGCCCAGACCATTCGGGAAATAGCCTATCAAACCAACTTGCTGGCCCTCAATGCCGCCATTGAAGCGGCGCGTGCCGGAGAGCATGGCCGAGGTTTTGCTGTAGTGGCTGACGAAGTTCGCAATTTATCCAAACGTGTGCAGGAAGCCACAGATGAAGTACAAAACAACATTACTGCGGTCACCAACACGGCACAGAAAATTGATGAATCCGCTCAAAAAAATCAGGCACAGGCTCAACAATCCAGGGATGTGACGCAAAACCTGCAAAAGGAAATCATAAATCTACGCTTACTGGCCGCTTCCATGACTCTGACTGCAGTCCGCCAAAGTCATGAAATTGTTGTACAGCGCTTGCAGGATGAGGTACTTGGCGATCTGCATGACATGCGTCTGGAAGAACTCAAGGATCATCATAGCTGCACGCTGGGTCACTGGTATGACGGCATTGGTGGGCAACTACTGGGTAAGGAAGCTGCATTTATGTCACTGGCAGAACCACATCGACAGTTCCATCAAAACACCCGAGAACTGCTCGCTGCCCATCAGGCAGGGGACAAGGACCGGTCCAAGCAATTGCTACAGCAAGTTCTGCTTAGTCGAGACAAGTTTTTTCAACAACTGGATGCGTTAAACGCCACCCTTCAAAAAAATCAGTGAGGACAGTGTCATGAATCAGCTATTACGAGAAGTGGATGAACGTGCCCAACTGGCAGGCACCAACAAGTTCGAGCTGCTGGTTTTCCGACTCGGCACTGACCCCAGTATCCATAGTCGTGAGTTATTCGGGATTAATGTATTCAAGGTACGGGAAGCATTGGTGATGCCGAAAATCACGCCCATGCCCGGTGCCCCTGAACATGTTATGGGGGTGGCCAATATCCGTGGACAAATCATTCCCGTCATTGACTTACCTGCCGTAGTCGGTTGCAAAGCGGATGGATTGAATATTCTGCTGGTCACGGAGTATGAACGCTCCGTGCAAGGTTTTGCCGTAGAGGATGTGGAAGAAATAGTCCGATTGGAATGGAGTCGGGTACTTTCGGCGGAAGGGGCCTCCGTAGGGGGGCTGGTCACCAGTTTGGCCAGACTGGATGAAGACGAAGAAAACGCACGACTGGCACTGGTACTGGATGTGGAACATATTCTCCGCCAGGTGCTGCCCTCCCGCTTCAAGGCTGGAGATGAGCTGGTACAGCAACATGCCGTAGAAATTCCCAAAGGTGCCGTAATTCTTTATGCGGACGATTCTGGTGTAGCCCGCAATCAGATAGAGAAAACCCTGAAAAGCCTGGGCTTGGCCTTTATAGGCACCAAAACCGGCAAAGAAGCGTTGGAGCGGCTGCAACAGTTGGCCCAGGATGCGAAAGTTGCCGGTATCCCTCTTCATGACAAAGTGGCCATGGTTTTGACCGATCTGGAAATGCCGGAGATGGATGGCTTCACCCTCACCAGGCGCATCAAGGAAAACGAAGCACTTCACGATGTACCCGTAGTGATTCATTCCTCCTTGTCGGGCACCGCCAATGAGGCCCATGCCCGGAGCGTCAATGCCGATGGCTATGTCGCAAAATTCTTACCCGACGATCTTGCCCGCGCTATCACCAACGTCATTCATCCTCGCTAAAAAATCACATCTTGAAGAGGCTATCCCATGTCTATTGAAAACCAAACGCTACTCTCACTGTTTTCCGCCTGTCTGGACGGAGACGCTGAAACAGCCCGGCTGATTCAAGAAGATTCTGAACTTGCGAAAACCATTACGCCCATCTGCGACTGGCAAAAAGCGCGTCTTTGGCAGGGCTGTCGCGTTCTTGACCATCAGGTGGCCGCATTGGAAAAAACCGCTGACAGCCATCTGCTGGGCATGGATTTTGACAAAAACCTGCATAACGCTCAGCAGGACAGTCAAGCATTGGTCGATCAGGCTCAGGCAGTGGTGTCTGCGGTACGCAATATGGCTGAGAGTGTGGGGGCCAATCAGGAGCTGGCCGAAGCCACCCTGCATGATGTGCAAATGGGTAACGAAAGATTATCTGAACTCATTGGCGAAATGGATCTCGTCGAACAATCTGTGACCGCCATGGGTGAAACGGTACAGGCCTTTCTGCAACAAACCCGGACTATTACCACCCTGGCTGCCAAAGTCCAGGAAATAGCCAAGCAGACCAATCTGCTGGCGCTCAATGCCGCCATTGAAGCTGCTCGCGCCGGAGAACATGGACGTGGCTTTGCAGTGGTAGCTGACGAAGTGAAAAAACTGGCCCAGAGTTCTGCGCGGGCTGCTGCGGATATTCGGAGTTCGGCCACCACCATCAACAAAGGGGCTATACAGGTCGAATCAGGGGTGAGTGCCAGTATCGTTCATTTACGTCGGGGTGGAGATTCTTTAGAAACCGTAGCTGAAGTGCTGGGCATGGCCAATCAGTCCGCTCAAAAAACGCGTGGCAACATTGAAAGTATCGTGCATGGCAGCATCCAGGAAATTACCGCTGCAGAAGCCATGGGTACGCATATACATGCCTTGCAGCAATCCATGCAACAATTTACTCAGCAGTTTAAGAGCATCCGCCTCAATCTGGATCAGGTTCAGAAAGAGCTTGCCGAAGGGAGTGAAGCCGCCATACAAGGAAAACCTGCACTGGCTACCCGCTTAACGGTGGTGAAGGCGGATCATGTACTATGGGTCAATCACATACTGGAAGCCATAGCGAATAATAATGCGCAAATAGATGACAGTACTCTGAAAGATCACCACCAATGCCGTCTGGGACAATGGATGGATAGCATGGTGGATACACCGCTCGGTCAATCCGAAGCTTTTGTTGCCGTGCAGCAGGTACATCCGCAGGTGCACAAATTGGGTATAGCTATCATCAACGCTTTGAAAAAAGGCGATAATGCTGCCGTACACAAGGGCGCTGAACAGCTGAAAAGCTTGAGCACCATGGTGCAACAGCAACTCGACAAACTACGTGATCATATTATGGGTCACTGATACGCCCAGACTCAGAACCGTATGGCCAAAAAACAGGAAAAAACGGAACCCTCTCTGGGTAACGAAAATACTCCCAAACATCGCGTCCAAAAAATGGCGTCGATTAAAAGTTGGGCTATTACCTGGCTACTGGCTATTTTTGCGGCTGAGTGGGGCTTATTACCGCAACCCTTATCCGCACAAGACGGATTACCCGTATGGGTTCCCTTACTGATGAATATATTGCGTTTTTTGGTTTTATGGTTTTCTGCTTATGTCATCACTAAAATTATTTTTGGAGCTTGGGAAATACTAAATGACTATTACCAGACTTTAAAGTAATTTCATCACAAATCCAGTAATTTCTGAAACAACGATAAATATCAATAATGTAAACCACGACACATGCAAATCTGATTCACTGCAAACAGGGGCATCTGCATAGTCCGAAGTCTGTCGGCTCCATTCAGCTTTGCTTTTACTGGGGTCAAATACACGCGATCTCACTGATGAATTTAGAAAAGTCATTGACAGCCCCCACAAGAACTATAACCTGAGACTAAATTATCATATTCATTACACCTGTTTCAATAAGTTAACAGCCAGCTGATGAAAGTGACTGGAATCAGGAGCGGGATGCCGGATTCACCCATTGCACGCTCGCCAGCAGGTTCTCCCTTTCCTCATCAGGCAGCTCATCAAAATAACCGGTTTTGAGCAGGCGCGGCATTTCCACGACGCCATAGCGTATCCGGATCAAGCGGCTGACCGCCATGCCCAAAGCCTCAAACATGCGCCGCACTTCGCGGTTGCGTCCTTCTGCCAGGGTGACGTGATACCAGTGATTGGCTCCCTCTCCACCAGCATCTTCAATCTCGAGAAAACGCGCCTCTCCATCTTCCAGGGCAATGCCTTTCAATAGGGTATTTTCCTGCTCTGCAGTCAGCACGCCCAGAGTCCGCACGGCATAGACCCGCTCAATACCAGCCCGGGGATGCATCAAGGCATTGGCCAGATCACCGTCATTGGTCAGCAACAGTAAACCCTCGGTGTTGTAATCCAGGCGGCCGACGGCAATCCACCGACTTCCCCGCAATTTCGGCAAGCGATCAAACACGGTCGGACGACCCTCCGGATCTTTGCGGGTAGTCAGTTCTCCGGCCGGCTTGTGATAACGTAAGACACGCAATCGAGGACGCACCCACGAAGGTATCCGCAACGCTTCCCCATCCACAGCAATTTTATCCTGGGGGGTCACCCGGTCACCCAGTTTTGCGACCTGGCCGTTGACCTGAATGCGGCCTGCGGCTATCCATTGTTCCATCAAGCGTCGCGAACCCAGGCCGAAACGCGCCAGTACTTTTTGTAATTTTTCGTCCATGTCTTCCTCATCTCCAAACATGCCAGACCCTTGGGTGAACGGTCTGGCGAGTGCGCCATCATATCCTGTCAGCCGCACAATCCCTAAAAAAAACCCCGCACGGGGCGGGGTCTTGAGGATGTAACCGATCAGACCAGGATTAGGAAGCCTTGCGATGCGGCGGTACTTCTTCCTTCAGGCGGGTGATGCCCATCATCTTGAATAAGACCTTTTCATAGAAAGGTTCGGAAACACCCATTTTCATCTTGCGGATGAAGTATTTTTCAAAGGCCACCTTGGCCAGATGCACCCAGCGACCATAGGCAAATACATCTACCGTACGGGGGCGCAACTGGGGAAGAGCCACGAAAGCCGCACCACGATCACCCATATCGGCAAAGCAGACGGCGTTCCAGGTACCCATGGTCTGTTCACCCTTGCGTCCTTCCAGATCGGCTTTGATGTTGTGCACTGCAGCAGACACCATGGATTCAATCATGTAACCGGTCTTGGGTGCACCCGTGGGTACGGGGGTGGCTTCCACCGGCGGAATGGCAATGGCAATACCGGCCGCAAAAATATTTGCGTATTTCTTGCTGCGTTGATGTTCATCTACCAACACAAAACCGCCGGGATTACACAGTCCTTCGACACCAGCTACCGCAGGAACGCCCTTGAAAGCAGGAATCATCATGCCGAACTTGACAGGCAGGGTAAACTCCTTGGCAACCTCACCTTTGTCATTGACCTGGGTAATAAACATTTTACCGTCTTCGACCTTTGTGACCTTGCAGTTGGTATGGGTTTCAATACCCTCTTCCTTCAGGCCCTTGGTAAGAATACCCGTAGAATCACCGACACCCTGAATACCCAGATGGCCGATGTAAGGCTCGCTGGTAACAAAAGTAAAAGACGGAATCTTGTCGCGCATACCGCGTTTTTTCAGATCAGAAGCGACAATCATGGCGTATTCATAGGCGGGACCGAAGCAGCTGGCGCCAGCCATGGCACCAATCACAATAGGGCCGGGTTCGGCCAGCAGCGCCTGATAGTCCTGGTAGGCCTTTTCCGCGTGATCCACCGTGCAAATCGATTGAACAGGACCTTCGTGGGGATTGGAGCCAGGCACATTTTCAAATGCCAGTTTGGGTCCAGTAGTGATCAATAAATAGTCATAATGTACCTTGCTACCGTCCGCCAAAGTGATTTCCTGCCCTTCGGCATCAATTTTTTCAGCTGCTTGGGGAATAAAATGAATACCTTTGCGTTCTACATAGGGCTTAATGGGGAATGCTATATCATCGCGCTTGGTCCAACCCACGCCTACCCATGGATTAGATGGCACAAACTGAAAATAATCATTGGCGCTGATGAGCGTCACTTCATGCCCGGAACCCAGAGCATCCTTCATTTCATACGCTGCGGGCATGCCACCTGTGCCTGCCCCTAAAATCACTACATGTGCCATTGGTCTGCTCCTCGTCACATTATTGACTACATCTTACCCAGTGCGGATGTCGGCATCGATTTACAGATCCGTCATCTACGAATTCCCAGAAAATATGCGACCATAATATCAAGTCGTCAAATAAGTTTTTTCTAATATTAAAATAATCTTTCTATTTACCCGCAATGACCGCAGGCAAATCCTCCAATGAGGCCAAACCAAAATGTTGCATGAATTCAGCAGTTGTTGCCCATAGGGCTGGATGCCCCGGCGTTTCCCGATGCCCCACCACCGCAATCCAACCCAGTTCCTGTAACTGCTGCATGATTTGGGCATTTACTGAAACCCCCCGCCAATGCTCAATTTCCGGCCGGGTAACCGGCTGCTGATAGGCAATGACTGCCAGAGTTTCAAGCGCCGCTTTGGACAAAGGACGGGGGGCATCCACATGCAGACGAGCCAGAAGATCATGATGCCGGGGATGTATTTGCAGACGATAGCCTCCGGCGACAGATACCAGTTGCAAGGGCCCCTCTCCCGCTGCCAATAGAATATCCAGTGCCGCCTCCCACCCTGCATAGGCGGGATCATCCCCTAAAATAGCTGCCAGACGTTCGCGGGACAAGGGTTCCGCAGTGGACAATAACAGTGCCAGCAGGGCCTCACGCATGGACCGGACTCTCCTGGACTGCGATCTGTACCTGCCATTCAGGCGATTCTTCTTGCAGCAGTTGCAAGGCATGCTGCCGCAACAGCTCCAGAATGGCCAACAAGGATATGGCCAAGGTATGGCGACTCCGATCAGGCAATAATTCGGCAAGATACCAGGCGCGCGAAGCATCCTGACGGCAGTGCCGCAGCAGATCCACCATGCGCTGGCGCAAGCCCATTTGCGGTTGGGAGAGCTGGTGAGTCGGCACATCGACAGACTCCGGGCGCGCCTGAATGCGCAACCAGGCATCGGCTATATCCTGCAAAGCCAACAAAGGCGGCGGCAGCGGCCAGTGCTCGGGACCAATGGCTACAGCCATCCAGAAATCCCGACCGGAGCGGGGTAACTGCTGCAGATTTTCCGCTTGGGCTTGCACCTGCGCCAAAGCTTCCAGACGCCGCACCAGTTCCAGACGAGGATCCATGTCTTCTTCATCACTGGCCGGTGGCAAGGGGAGCAACATACGCGCCTTGATTTCCGCGAGCCAGGCGGCCATGAGCAAATACTCTGCCGCCAACTCCAGATTCCGCCGCCGCGCTTCCTGCAAATACAGCAAATACTGACGGGTAACTTCGGCTACCGGAATGTCGCGGATATCCATGCGATTACGCCGGATGAGCCAGAGCAGCAACTCCAGCGGCCCGGAAAAACTGTCGAGCAGCAGCTCCAAAGCATCGGGAGGAATGAACAATCCCTCGGGCAAAGCATCCAGAGGCTGGCCATGCACCTGCACGCCCTGCCCTACACTTACGTGGACGGTGCTCACGCCCGCAACACTCAGCCCATTCCTCGCGCATGGGCCAACCCCATGGCTGCCCGGACTTTCTCCATGGTCTGCTCGGCCTTGTGGCGGGCGCGTTGAGCACCGGCATGGACAATTTCACGGAGTTGTTCCGGGCGCGCCGCCCAGTATTCCGCCCGCTCGCGCATGGGGGCCAACTCCGCCAGCACGGCATCAATCACCGGCTGCTTGCAATCCACGCAGCCAATTCCGGCACTGGTACAGCCCTGCCTGACCCATTGTCTGGTTTCCGGACTGGAATAGACCTGATGAAAACCCCATACCGGACATTTTTCCGGAGTCCCCGGATCGGTGCGCAAGACGCGGGCAGGGTCTGTGGGCATGGTACGAATTTTTTTCTGTATTACGGCAGGATCCTCCCGCAACGGAATCGTATTGCCGTAGGATTTACTCATTTTCTGACCATCCAGTCCCGGCAATTTGGAGGCTTCGGTCAACAATGCCTGGGGCTCCCGAAGAATCTCCCGCCCTTTTCCCTCCAGATGGGCCAGCAACTGGGCCTGCATCGCCGGACTCAATCCCGCCTGCTGCCGGAGAAAATCAGCGGCTTCCGTGACCGCCGACACATCACCCTCTTGTTGAAAACGCTGTGTAAGCGCGCAAAAGTTTTGGCAGCGCTCTTTCCCATAGCTTTCAGAGCCTTATCGACCAGTTCCAGGGTTTCTGCATCCCGGCCGTAAAAACTGTTGAAACGCCGTGCCAATTCCCTGCTGATTTCCAAATGGGCCACCTGATCGGCACCCACTGGGACCTGCTGGGCTGCATAGAGGAGGATGTCGGCCGTCATCAACAAGGGATATCCCAGAAAACCGAAAGTCGCCAGGTCACGTTCCCGGAGTTTTTCCTGCTGATCCTTGAAGGTCGGCACCCGTTCCAGCCAGGACAAGGGCGTCAGCATCCCCAGCAGCAGGGATAATTCCGCATGTTGGGGCACCTGGGACTGAATGAAGAGCACCGCCTTTTCCGGGTCTATGCCTACCGCCAGCCATTCGACCAGCATATCCCAGACGGCCATGGAAATGCCCTGCGTAGTTTCATAATGGGTGGTCAGGGCATGCCAGTCAGCGACAAAAAAGTAGCATTCTCCTTCATCCTGCAAACGCACCCAATTTTTCAACACACCGTGGTAATGGCCAATATGCAGACGTCCGGTAGGACGCATTCCCGACACGATGATTTCTTTCATGATCCGCCACCTACTGCCAGAAAAAAATGATAAATCCATAAAAACAAAGGCCCCAACACGGACCACAAAATGCCGGTGAACAGCAGCACGATGAGAATGATGAATCCGTAGGGTTCAACCCGACTGAGGGCGATGCTGGCGGAAGCGGGCAACAGGCCAACCGCCACTCGCCCCCCATCCAGCGGCGGAATCGGAATCAGGTTGAAAATGATGAGAATGACATTGATGATGATACCCGCCTCGCCCATCAACTGCATGGGCTCGGCCACATAAGCCAGAGCCCCGGGCAGATGTCCGCCCAACCACAACACCATCGTCCAGAAGATAGCCATCAACAAATTGGCTGCGGGACCGGCAATCGCCACCCAGACCATATCACTTTTAGGCTTTTTCAGGCCCGCAAAATTGACTGGTACCGGTTTGGCATAACCAAACAGAAACGGGGAATGAAAGAGCAACAAAATGCCCGGCAACAAAATGGTACCAAAAGGATCAATGTGCTTGATGGGATTCAGCGTCAGTCGGCCCATGAGCATCGCCGTGGGGTCGCCGCGCTTCCAGGCCACCCATCCATGGGCGACCTCATGCACCGTGATGGCAAACAATACCGGAATCGCCCAGATCGCCAGAGTACGGATAAAATGCGTGAGATCAAACATGGCCGGAAGTATATCAGCAGGAGCTATGGCTACCTAATGCTGCCATGGGCTGCCACTAGGCATCGATACCTAAAGCCGCCGGATCCCCGACCCCCTTGCGTCGCAACTGCGGCGGCCACTGCAACATATCAATCACCGTCGAGCACTTGGCACGGCCCTGCTCCGCCACAATGACGGTGTCCACCTGATTTCCCAAAAGCGTGCAAATTTCTTCCGGATCTGTCAGGGGCAAATCCCTATCGGGAAGCTGTAAGGTCGAACTCATCAAGGGTTCACCCAGCTCTGCCAGGAGCATTTCACACAGGGGATGAGCCGGAATACGTACGCCGATACTTCGCTTTTTGGGGTCCGCCAGCCTTCGGGGCACATCTTTGGTAGCCGGCAGAATAAACGTGTAGGGTCCCGGCAGAGCCTTGCGCAGCAGAGCAAAAGCACGATCATCCAGCTTGGCATATTCAGCCAGTTGAGCAATACCTGAAAAAAGCAGGGAAAGATCATGCTGCAAATCCAGTTGCCGGATCCGCCGCAAACGCTCCTGGGCATCACGGGCACCCACCATACACCCCAAGGCGTAACAGGTGTCTGTCGGAAAAACGATCAATCCTCCCGCTCGGAGAACATCCAGCGCCGGCTCCAGCAGGCGCAATTGGGGATTCACCGGATGCACCCTTATACACGAACTCATGTTATCTTTAGCCCCCATGAATACCCGTTCCGAATCCGCACCGATCATACGCCAGCCAGAGCCGTTGTCACCAGACAGCCGTTGCCTGCTGCTCATGAGTGGCGGCGTGGAAAGCAGTACCCTGCTGTTTCATCTCGCCCGGCAGGAACAACCCCAACCGGTTTTTCTGGATTATGCCCAGCGTGCCACCCGGCAAGAGTGGCAGGCGGTGCAAACCCTGAGTGCAAAGCTGCGTATCCTGCCGCAACGCTATGACCTTTCGGCCTTCGGGAATGCCGTCGGCGCCCTGCGCACCGCGCGTTATCACGTTCCCCTACCCCATCGTAATTTTGTAGCCATTGCTGCGGTAGCAGCCATAGCCAGCAATATGAACATCAAGCGTATAGTCATGGGACTGAGTGCCGATGATGCAGCAGTCGATGCCTGCTCCCGACCGGCGTTTCAAAGCGCCATTCGCGATACCCTGGGCAGCCTGGGTCTACAACTGGAAACACCACTCATCCATCTTGGCAAAGACGCTATCATTCAGTACGGTAATGATCTGGGGGTTCCCTGGGCAAAAACCTACAGTTGCCTGCTCGGCCGCACGCCAGCTTGCGGTTTCTGCCCACAATGCCTGAAAAGAAGGGCCGCTTTTGCTCGGGCTGGAGTCAATGACCCGGATATGGGCTATGATGGTTGACCCGATGGTATTTCATGCGCAGGAGACAGACTCAATCCATGCACGCTGTTAGAACACATCCGACCTGGTCGGTTGCGGATATTCCCTATGCCGGTATCGAGAAAACCAGCATCAAAGATCAAACAGACTGGTTTTATCTGCTGGCTGGCGCCTCCTTTGTCGAAACTCTGTCTGATCTTTATGCCAGTAACCTGGTGGAGTACTTTCAAGAAAATCTTCCCGCCACCACTTGGCTCAACCAACAGTGGGAACAGGAAGAAGTCCAACACGGTTTGGCTCTGAAAACTTATGTGCTGGAGGTCTGGCCGGATTTTGACTGGGATCGGGCATATCAGCGCTTCGTCAAAGCCTATAAGCCTTACTGCCAGACGGATTTACTGGGACCCACCCAGGCCCTGGAAATGGCATCCCGCTGTGTCGTCGAAACAGGTACTGCAAGTTTTTACACCATGATTCAGGCAGCCAGTCCGGAACCCGTGCTCCGCTTGCTGGCAGGACGTATTCGTGCCGATGAAGTGCATCATTACAAATACTTCTACAAGTTTTTTCAGGAATACCAGCGCCGCGAGAAAAATTCGCGTTGGCGCATTGGACGGGAACTCTGGAAAAGAGTATCTGAAGCAGATCAGGAAGACAGTTATCTCGCCATCAAAAGTGCCTTTGAAGTGAAAAACCCGGGGCAGACCTTTTCCGGCAAGGATTTTGCGGCATTTCGAGAACGGATGGGTGACTGGGTCAGCCGCCATTATCCCTTTGATATGGCGATTAAAATGCTGCTCAAGCCAGTAGCACTCCCCCCCACCCTGCAAAAAATGGCACTGCCTTTATTGAAACGCAGTGCCCGTCGGGCATTAGCCAGTTAGAGAGACCAGGTACGGATGGCAGAATGGGGTTTGCGCAGTTGCAACCATTTGGCCGATTCCAGATGCGCCACAGTCTGGCGAGCATCACGAACGGCTGCAAAGCCCGGCTTCACGGCAGCATGGGCTTGAACCGCTGCCCCCCCTCCATGGAGGGGGGTGACAGCATGCACAAAGCTGCCCAAAGCCAAAAAGGGCGTAGCAATCAAAAAAGCAACGAGCATATGGGTCAATGACTTTTTCATGGCAGATCCTTTTTTTCAGCACAATCGGTTTAAGTATATTAAGCAATATGCATGCCAATTTTTTGAAGCACTGCTTCATTGCCGGATAATCCATGACAACCACCTACTTTTTATGGGGTTTTCAATATTAATAGTGGGATACTTTCGCACCTAACCAGCTGCACCAAACCCTGAAAACACTGACCTATTGTCGCCTTACAGCGACATCAAGCCCCTTCAAGATGCTCTCTCACGTCTTGGCGATTCCCAAAACTTGCAGCAGTAAATCGGCAACGATTGGTCGCCCCATGCGTGTTATGGTATATTATCAAGGAAAACACTATTGCATTATGCATTATTTATTCTTCTTTCAGGGGAGTTATTGTGGCAAAACGAAAAATATCTTTTTCGATTTCACCGAATACTTATATTTCATCATTATCTGCTCGCTCAGTTTTTGTCAAAATTATTCTCTTTTTTATATTGATATTACCATTTACTGCGTATGCGTCCACTAGCGCAATCATTACCCAGGACAGCAAGACTCTGCAGGAAATCCATTCTGGCCTTGAACAGCCGGCTTCCATGCAGCAACTTCTCGACTGGCATAAAAGCATCAATATTATTAAAGACAATGCGGAACATTGCATTAATAACAAAAACAAACAGCTCAAACAAACTGATAACGGACTGGGAATTCTGGGGCCGGCCGTTACCGGTGAACCTGCCAATCTTTCGGCGCTAAGAATAAAGCTGGGTAATCGCCAAAAAAACCTCCAGGGAGAAATAGCCACCTGCAAGGTGCTGGCTGTGGCCAGCACGGATCTTGATCAAGAGGTGGACAGTACCCGCGAAAGCCTCCACGCGCGATTTTTGTTACGCCAGGACCAAAATATCTGGGCTCAATTGACAACATTGACAGCCGTCAACAGCGCTACCTGGACTCAGGAAAAAAATTACTGGCTACAACATCATGATCATTTTATTCTCGTCCAAAAGAATCTGCAAATAGCTATCGCTGTGGGGTTATTTGTTTTCTTACTGCTATTGATCGTGCGCAAATCACTGCCGGAAAGCGCCGATCACGGCACTCAGTTATCCGCTGCACAAAAAAGTCTGTATCACTACCTGCCCATCATAGCGGGAGTGGGGACCACAATGCTGGTTGCACATCTTACAGATGTATTTTCTCCACTGGTGCGGATCATCCTGTTTACCTGGGGTGTTTACGCCTTGCTGGCCATTCTGGTCACCTGGGCTTTACGCCCCAGTGGCATGGTTTTTCATCATTTCGCCTGGGGACCGAAATCCCTGCGTTCCACCTTACGCAATCTGCGCTTTATCGCCCTGCTTTCTGCCTTTGCCACAGCATGGTTGATAACCGATCCACAAGATTATCTCAACCCGCAACAACAAGCGTTTTTTTGGTCCATTTATCATCTTTTGATGCTGACTGCCGTTTTCCGTCTGGTATGGGTGGCCGGGGCTAAAAAACCTTTTCGAGCCTATCCATTTTTACGGATCATCATTCTGATTGCGCTGTTGGCTACCGCGCTGTTTACCCTGATGGGCTATCGCAATCTCACAGACTATCTGTTTTTTGGTCTTTTAATGTCCCTGCTGGCCCTCGGTTGTGGCTTGTTTGTTTCCTGGGGACTCAGTGATTTCTGGAATTACACCGCCCGCAAAAACGGGCGCTGGCAGCATGCTCTCAAGCAACGCCTCGGACTGAATGATGAACAGCCGCTGCCTTGGCTCGGTTGGTTCAGTGCTCTCAGTCATATTGCTGTCTGGCTTGGCATTGCGGCATTTGTTCTCTATGCCTGGGGATTAACTCATACCGGATTTTCCCTGATCTGGAAATATTTTATTACCGGTTTTACCGTTGGCACTTTTCACATTCAGCCATTTCGCTGGATTATCGCCATTGCTCTGCTGATACTGCTCTTTAACATCAACGCATTCATACAAAGATATCTTTCCGACAATTCTCGCATCATCGGTCACATGGAAAGTGGTGCAAGACACTCCATACTCTCCATTATTCGCTATACGGGCTTCATTATCGCCATATTGGTCGGCCTCTCCACCGCAGGGGTAGCACTGCATAATCTCGCCATCATTGCCGGAGCTTTATCAGTCGGTATTGGTTTCGGATTACAGAACATCGTCAATAATTTTGTGTCCGGATTGATTTTATTACTGGAAAGGCCCATCCGTGTAGGCGACTGGATTCAGGTGGGCACTACTCAGGGATATGTCCAAAAAATGAGCATTCGCTACACCCTGATTCTAACCTTTGATCGCACGGAGGTCTTTGTACCCAATTCCGAACTCATTTCCGGACAGGTCACCAACTGGATGTACACCAACAATGTGCTGCGCTTGATGATTCCCTTTAATGTGGCGCACAGTGCGGATATTGAGCTGGTCAAGGAACTGCTGGTCAAGGAAGGACAAAATCATCCCGATGTTTTGCAGGATGATCCGCGTGGTATTCCACCAACCGCCCTGTTACTGGATGTCAGTGAAAATGCCCTGCAATTTTATTTGCGCGTCTATCTGGATGATTGCAATAAAAGCTTCAATGTACAAACCGATTTACGGGCATCCGTGGTAGAAAGCCTGCTGCGTCATCATATCCGCCTGGCCCATCAGCAACAGGATGTGCATATCATTCCCAGCCAGATTCTGCCGATCAACGGGACCACGGGAAAAGCCCAGGATCCTCTGGAATCCGGTCCTCAATGAATCAATAAATTATCGCGATGTATCAGGATGCCTTCAGCGGCATCCGGATCATCGGCGATTTCACCGCTTTTCCTGCCCAGACAGCGTTGCGCTACGCTCGCATCCCAATTGACCAGCCCTCGGGCGAATTCATTTCCCTCGGGATCTTTGCACAATACCAGATCACCACGATGAAAATTGCCCTCCAGGGCGGTGACTCCCACCGGCAAAAGACTCCCCCCCTCCTGCTTCAAGGCGAGAACAGCTCCAGCATCCAAATAGAGCACGCCTCTTGCACGCAGATGTCCAGCCAACCAACGCTTACGTGCATCCAGCTTGGGAAGCCGGGCATGAATAAAGGTACCCCGGGCTTCGCCATCCCGAATTCGCAGCAAAACATCCGGGCAGCGCCCATTGGCAATGATGGTAGAGGTCCCCGAACGGGCTGCACGAGAGGCGGCGCGCACCTTGGCCAACATCCCGCCGGTCCCGACTCCGGAGCCACCACTACCCGCTACTTTTTCCAGCATGGCCGCGCCGGCATTGACCTCTGTGAGCAATTTCGCATCGGGGTTACTGCGTGGATCCGCATCAAACAGGCCATCCTGATCCGTCAGAATAACCAGCAGATCGGCATCCAATAAATTACTGACCACAGCCGCCAGGGTGTCATTATCACCCAGATTAATGGCATTGTAGGATACCGTGTCATTCTCATTGATAATGGGTAAAACATTCATTTCCAGCAGCGTCAGCAGTGCTGAACGCGCATTCAAATAGCGTCGCCGACTGCGCAAATCATCATGCGTCAACAGTACCTGACCGCAATGGACCGGCACTTCAGCGGGAACATCCTCCTCCCGGAGCAGTTCTTCATAGGTGTGAATCAAGGCCGACTGACCCACACTGGCGGCAGCCTGACGCTCTTTCAGATTCGCCGGGCGCTGTGTCCAACCCAAACGCTGCACCCCGGCACTGACAGACCCCGAGGAAACCAGAATGACCTCAATACCCGCACGTCGCAGGGCAACAATCTGCTGAACCCAGGCCCGAATTGCCTTCCTGTCCAGCCCCCGCCCGTCATCCGTGAGCAGGCTGCTCCCTATTTTTATAACCCAGCGCTGTGCCTTTATCTGTAATAAATTCCGTGATTTTTCCGGTGATTTATTTTTCATGATTACCCAAATAAACAGTTAACATCTTATTAAGATACCATAGTTTTTTGAAGAAATCGTCCTGACGTCAACATATGAAATTGTTGCGCCATACCGTCAAGCAGCAGCTGAAATTGCCAGTCGCCCAATCACTCCCATTCGATCGTTGCCGGTGGCTTGGAAGAAATATCGTAAACCACCCGGTTGATACCGGCCACTTCATTGATAATCCGCGTGGAAATACGGCCCAAAACGTCATAGGGCAAGTGCGCCCAGTCTGCGGTCATGCCATCTGAAGACTCCACCGCCCGCAGGGCAATGGTCTCATCATAGGTACGGGCATCGCCCATGACGCCCACACTGCGTACTGGCAGGAGTACGGCAAAGGCCTGCCAGAGGCGGTCATACAGACCCGCCTCGCGGACTTCTTCCATGACAATGCGGTCGGCGCGGCGCAGCACTTCCAGGCGTTGTGCATCAATCGCTCCCAGACAACGGATGGCCAGACCGGGGCCGGGGAAGGGCTGGCGACGAATGACTTCTTCCGGCATACCCAATTCCCGACCCAGCTCCCTGACCTCATCCTTGAACAACTCGCGCAGGGGTTCGACCAGCTTGAGATGCATACGCTCGGGAAGCCCGCCGACATTATGATGGGACTTGATGGTGGCGCTGGGGCCTTTGAAGGAAACCGACTCGATCACATCGGGGTAAAGGGTGCCCTGGGCCAGAAAATCAGCACCCTCCACCTTTTTGGCTTCTTCCTCAAAAATTTCGATAAACAAATTGCCAATGGCCTTGCGCTTTTTTTCCGGATCCGTGACCTGCGCCAACACCTCCAGAAAACGCTGACGGGCATCGATGACCTGCAAGGGAATCTGAAAATAGTGGCGGAACACCGTCTGGACTTTTTCTGACTCGCCAAAGCGCAACAGGCCATTATCCACAAATATACAGGTGAGTTGATCACCAATGGCGCGATGAATCAGCACTGCGGCCACCGCCGAGTCCACTCCGCCCGACAGGGCAGCAATGACTTTGCCCTTGCCCACTTGAGCACGAATACTGACGATGGCGCTTTCCACATAGGAATGCATGGTCCATTGCCCGTTACAGGCGCATACCCCCCGGACGAAAGCCGTCAGCATTTCCGCACCACGGGGGGTATGCACCACTTCCAGGTGAAATTGCACACCATAAAAATGCCGGATGGGATCACCAATGGCCGCCAGAGGTGAATTGGTGCTGCTGGCCAGCACCCGGAAACCATCGGGCATTTTTTCGATACGATCGCCGTGGCTCATCCAGACTTCTTCCGTATTTTCACTGCTTTTAAAGGGCAGCAAAGGGCCCAGGGCATCGTGAATCTGTATATGTGCCCGACCATATTCCCGGTGTTCCGCCTTGGCTACCTTGCCGCCCAAAACATGGGCCATCAGCTGCAAACCATAACAAATACCGAGAATAGGCAGTCCCAGCACAAAAATACCCGGATCAACCATAGGCGCATCCTGATCATGCACCGAAGAAGGGCCTCCCGACAAAATGATTCCCTGGGGCTCCCAATTCTGAATGTCCGTCAGAGACATGCTGTGGGGATGAATTTCACAGTACACATGGGCTTCACGCACCCGCCGGGCAATCAGCTGGGTGAACTGGGAACCAAAATCGAGAATCAGGATGCGTTCTTGCATGAGCTACTCCACCCGGTAATTAGGGGCTTCTTTGGTGATATTGACGTCGTGGACATGACTTTCGCGGACGCCCGCCTGCGTGATCTTGATGAAGCGCGCGCGGCTGCGCAAGGCGGCCAGATCTTCGGCTCCCAAATAACCCATACTGGAACGCAGGCCCCCGAGCAATTGATGAATCACCTGGCCGGCCGGCCCCTTGTAAGGTACTCTGCCCTCCACGCCTTCAGGCACCAGTTTAGGCGCTTCGGGGCTGGCGTCCTGGAAATAGCGGTCTGCCGATCCCTGCTGCATGGCGCCCAATGATCCCATACCCCGGTAGGCTTTGTATGAGCGCCCCTGGTAAAGTTCGATTTCTCCCGGTGCTTCGTCGGTACCCGCCAGAAGCCCGCCGACCATCACCGAATGGGCGCCGGCTGCCAGTGCTTTGGCAAAATCTCCGGAAAAACGAATGCCTCCATCGGCAATCAAGGGAACTCCCGTATGAGCGAGGGCATCGGCGACGTTGCTGATGGCCGTTACCTGGGGCACGCCGACCCCGGCGACAATCCGGGTCGTACAAATGGAACCGGGACCAATCCCGACCTTCACCCCGTCGGCACCGGCTTCCACCAGCGCCAGGGCCGCTTCTCCGGTAGCAATGTTGCCGCCTATCACGTCCACGTCGGGATAATGCTCCTTGATCCAGCGTACCCGATCCAGCACGCCCTGACTGTGGCCGTGGGCTGTATCGACGATGATGACATCCACTCCAGCTTCAGCCAGCGCCTGCACCCGCAAATCCGTACCCTCGCCGACGCCCACTGCCGCGCCCACCAGCAAGCGCCCCTGGGCATCCCGACAGGCCAGTGGATGTTCCGTGGCCTTGCGAATATCCTTGACGGTAATCAAACCCCGCAACTCAAAGCGATCATTCACCACCAGTATTTTTTCAATACGATGTTGATGTAGCAAAGCCTTGGTCGCATCAAGGCTGGTTCCTTCGGCCACCGTCACCAAACGCTCACGGGGTGTCATCACACTGCTCACCGGCGCATCCATGCGGGTTTCAAAGCGCAGATCCCGATGGGTGACAATCCCTGCCAGTCGCTCATCCTCCACTACCGGCACCCCGGAAATACCATGCAGGGCCATGACTTGCAGGACCTCCCGAATACTCACCTCGGGACGTGTGGTGATGGGGTCCTTGATGACACCGGCTTCGAACTTTTTGACCCGCCGAACCAATGCCGCCTGCTGATCCGGCGACATATTCTTGTGCATAATTCCGATGCCTCCCTCCTGGGCCATACCGATAGCCATGGCGGCTTCAGTCACCGTGTCCATGGCAGCGGAAAGCAGCGGCACATTGAGCCGCAGACGCCGGGTCAACGGTGTCGCAATCTGGACATCGCGGGGGAGTACAGCAGAGTGGGCAGGAACCAGTAATACGTCATCAAAGGTGAGAGCTTCGCCGATCAATTGCATAGTTGAGTCACCCCTAAACAGAAAAAGGGCCGGGTTTGGCATCCCAGCCCTATGATAAAAGGCATCCCGTAATATAGCCAAAGCATCGGTGTTTTTCCAGAGGGTGTCTGGCTAAAAAATTGACTTACTCAGTAATCAACAGTAGCTTTCGAGAGAATTCAGAGATATTATAACCACCCACTGCCCATGACCGTTTCCATCATTGTTCCCTGTCATAATGAATCGGCCAATCTGGCGACGTTATACGCGCGCATTTGCAGTATCATGGATGCCTGCCAGGAACCCTGGGAAATGATCTGCATCAATGATGGCAGCAAGGATGACACCCTCCTGCAACTGATTGCCCTGCACCAGCGTGACCCGCGCATTCAGGTCATTGACTTGTCACGCAATTTCGGCAAGGAAGCGGCGTTGACTGCCGGACTGGACGCGGCGCGGGGAGATGCCGCCATCCCCCTGGATGCTGATCTTCAGGACCCTCCAGAAGTCATCCCCGAGCTCATCAAACGCTGGAAAGAAGGGTTTGATGTGGTTAACGCCGTGCGCTTGTCCCGGGACGGTGAATCCTGGCTCAAGCGCGCATCTGCCCATTTCTTTTACCGGGTGATCAACCGCATGAGCGAAGTAGACATACCCGCTGATACCGGTGACTTCCGGCTCCTGTCACGCCCGGTTCTGGACGCCTTGCACAGTCTTCCGGAGCGGCGGCGCTTCATGAAAGGACTGTTTGCCTGGGTCGGTTTTCGCAGCACCAATGTCTACTATCATCGCGCTCCCCGACATGGCGGCAAGACCACCTGGAACTACTGGAAACTCTGGAATTTTGCCGTAGAAGGCATCACCTCATTCAGCCAGATACCCTTGCAACTGGCCGCCTATCTGGGCTTTGCGGTTTCTTTGCTGGCCTTTCTCTATGCCATCTGGCTGGTGATCAGTACCCTGGTTTACGGCAACCCCGTCAAAGGCTACCCCTCCATGATGGTCACCCTCCTCTTCCTGGGAGGGGTACAACTCATGGCCCTGGGGGTAATCGGAGAGTATCTGGGGCGCATATACGAAGAAAGCAAACATCGACCGATTTATTTGGTGCGGCAGACATGGCAAAGACACACACAACATCATGATAACCACATTGAAAATAAGACCCATTGATAAAATTGTAATTGCATTTCTACTAACCATTTGGATTGGCGTGTGGTTAGGTTATTATTTTTTTATTCCTGGTTTTACATACATTCATACGGCAAACGTCTTACAAGCACTGATTCACTGGGATGCTGGTTGGTACTTGGATATTGCTCAGCACGGCTATAAATATAATGGCAATGATTTGATGCAACAAAATATCGCCTTTTTCCCTTTATATCCGATTATCATGAAATTTTTTGGACAATTTTTCGGATTACGCAACGGTATTGCTACTGTACTTCCTGCGCTGTTCATTGGAATCACGTCCATTTATGCTTTTCATGCACTCGCCAGCACGATATTGAAAGAAAACGCCTCATTATTTGCCACAGCGGCATACGCACTGTACCCTGGAGCGACTTTTTTTGTGTCAGCTTACCCTACTTCAATCATGAATCTACTGGTCATCCTTGCATTTCTGTCACTAAACAGGAAAAAGTACTTCATGGCCGCGATAGCCACAGGTATCAGCACTGCTGCGGGCGCGCTATTAGTATTTTTGAGTGCAACAATGATATTAGCTTATACCAAAGAATTCATGGTGCAGATTAAAAAAGGAATGATTTCGCGTATAGCGCAACTTATTTTATTCGCTATCCTGTCCATTTTCGGTATCGTTTTTTTCATACTGTATCAACATCTTGCTTTTGGAAATGCCTTTGCCTTTGTTGAGGTTCAGAAAGCATGGGGATATCAATCCAACCTTCAAAGAATCATAAACGTAGTTGTCCTCTCGCCAATTTTTGGAGGGGGGTATAGCAGTTTCATTCGTTCTATTTTCTTCTTGCAACCGGTCGGTAAAATACCACAAGGCTCGGTTGAGTATTTTGCCAATTCTTTCACCATTATCATGGCAATTATTTCAACCGTGATACTTTATAAAAGCAAACAATATTTATTATCCATGTATAGCTTTCTGGTTATATCGGCTTATATGTGGTTTATTGGCTCTGTTCAGGGACCATCTTCAACAGTAAGGCTGCTTTATATTGATATACCCATTTTCATTGCCGCCGGGTTATATTATCAAAACAATGAACACAAAATAACGAGCTTCACCCTTCTCAGCTTGTCTGCTATTGCACTGATTATCCAAGTTGCTTTCTTTGTGAGTGGCTATTGGGTGATATAGGTTCTCAAAAATAGGGCTTAGCTTTGCACACCATAAGTAGTAACTCTAGCCACTGCTTTTCCTGAAAATTTCAGGTACACTGTCGCCGAGATGGACAGACCACCCGCACTAGGGACCCAGCTTGGTATCTTTAAAATCATTTATAACCAGTCAGTTAAATCTTGCAGAGCCGGTTTCGGACACTGCGGTGGATGTATCGACTCCGCTGCCAGTACAGATTCCCGGTGCCACCGTCACCCCGCGTGCCGATCACAACATTTCCCGCCGGGACATCAGCGACGGTGCCCTGCAGGTGTTGAACGGCTTACACAAGGCAGGCTTCCAGGCCTATATGGTCGGTGGCGGGGTCCGGGATCTGCTGCTCGGCCGCGAACCCAAGGATTTTGACGTGGCTACGGATGCCCATCCCGAACAGGTACGCAGGCTGTTTCGCCGCAACGCCCGCCTGATCGGCCGGCGCTTTATCCTGGTGCATGTACAGTTTGGCAGTGAAATCATTGAGGTGGCTACCTTTCGCGGAGCCAGCGACGGCAAACGGAACCAGGCCAGCGAGCGCAGCGAAAGCGGGCGCATTCTCGCGGACAATGTTTACGGCTCCCTAGAAGAAGATGCCCGCCGCCGGGATTTCACCGCCAATGCTCTGTACTACAATATTGCCGATCGCAGCATTCTGGATTTTTCCACCGGTATGGAAGACCTGCGCGCAGGTCGCCTGCGCATCATTGGTGATCCCGAACAACGTTATCGCGAGGATCCGGTGCGTATGTTACGGGCGGTGCGCTTTGCTGCCAAACTCGGATTTTCTCTGGATGAAGCCGCCCGCGCGCCCATTCATACCTGTCGGGATTGTTTGCAGGAAGTACCTTCAGCGCGGCTCTTTGAGGAAACCCTTAAGCTGTTTCTCAACGGCAATGCCCGCTCCAGCTTTGAACAGCTTCGTCAGCATGGCTTGTTTGCGGCTTTGTTCCCGCAAGTGGATGCCATCCTGGATATGGATAACGCTGAACCTGCGCGAATTTTATTGCAAGGTGCCTTAGAAGGCACCGACCAGCGGGTCCGCGACAACAAATCCGTGACCCCGGCCTTTTTGTTTGCCGCGCTATTCTGGCCCGTTTTGCAGCAACAGAGTCAGGTGCTGGAACAGCAAGGCAAACCGGCTGCCATTGCCCTGCAGCAAGCCGCCGGTGATATTCTCCAGGATTGTCTGGGACGGGTTGCGGTACCCCGGCGTTTCTCCTTGCCCATGCGCGAGATCTGGGATCTGCAGGCGCGTTTCCTGCGCAGAGGCGGCAGACGTCCGCACGCATTGCTGGCCCATCCACGTTTCCGGGCAGCCTATGATTTTTTGTTGCTGCGCAGTCAGGCTGGAGAAATTCCTGCCGAACTGGCCGCCTGGTGGGAGCAATTTCAGGCGGCAGATCATGAGGGTCGGCGCACTCTGATTGAAGCTGCGCGGCTCGAAGAAAACGGTCAGGAAACTGCTCTCGGTCCATTGCCAGCGACCCGCAGCCGTCGTCCCAGACGGCGTCGGCGCCGGAATCCGCGCAACGACAACGCTGCCACCCAGAGTGTAGATAGCACGGAGAGAGTGGCGGACAACGACTGACGGGTCGCGCCCCCTGTGCATGTCATGGAAGCTCATCGCCTCAACCTTCTCCCCCTGCTAAAAAAACAGTGGGGTACCGACAGACTGCAATATCTGCAGCAGATAGGTAATATTGCGCAGCAACTGGGCACGCCGGCCTATCTGGTCGGCGGTGCAGTCCGGGACTTATTCCTGCAGCGTGATGCGCCGGATCTGGATGTGGCCGTTGAGGGCGATGTCCGGTCCCTGGCGGAAGCCTGCAAGGCACAGATCCCCGGCGGCGATTATCAATATCATGCGCGTTTTGGCACGGCCACCCTGCAAGATTCCCAGGGATTTTCCCTGGATTTGGCCCAATGCCGGGTGGAACACTACCCTGCACCGGCCGCTTTGCCGGAAGTTCGACCCGGCGACATCGACGAAGATCTGATCAGGCGTGACTTCACGATCAATGCCATGGCCCTGCCACTGGATCCCGAAAATTTTGCTACACTGCTTGACCCTTATGGGGGACGGATAGATCTGCAACGCGGGCAGCTGCGCACCCTGCATTCCCGTTCATTTTGGGATGATCCGACGCGGATTTTACGCGGTCTGCGCTTTGCGACGCGATTTCAGATGAACCTCGTTCCGGAGAGCCGGCAACAGCTCCAAGATGCCTTGCAAGACGACATTTTTGCCCGGCTTAGTGCGGCGCGACTGTGGCGGGAGATACGCTATCTGCTCGAACTGGATGCTTTACCCAAGGCATTATCCCTGTTATCCGAATGGAATCTCTGGTTTTTGCTGCGTCCCGTGCCGATGGATATTCACGCCATGCAGGCTTTGCTTGGACGGGGTCAGGAGCAAATCCAGTGGCTGCAACAACAATTTCCCGAGGAAAACATAGCGGTCTCTACCCTCATGCTCATCCTGCTCTGGCAGGATTTGTCCTGGACCGAGATACAACGCACTCTTGATCAATGGCCCATCCCGGATCGGAACCGACTGGAGGCCGACCTGCGCATCCTCCCTGATCTGCCTCGGCGCATTGCACAGGCCATTCGCCCCAGTCAGAGAGCAAATATCTGGCAAGCTTGCTCGCTCGCGGGCATACTGGCGGCCATGGCGATAAATCCCCATGACCGCGCAGTCACAGACAGTGCCCGCCTTTATTTGCAAGAGCAAAAGTCTCTCCAGCCGGTGTTCAACGGACAGGAGCTGCAGACACTGGGACTATCAGCAGGGCCGTCACTGGGGGATATTCTGAAACGCCTACGGGACGCCCAACTGGACAGGGACATAGCAGACAAGGAAACAGCGCAACAATGGTTGATCAAACAGGGCATTCTGCCAACGAACCCTCGGTAATTGCTTGGATCAGTATCGGCAGCAATATGGAGCAGCCGGTTGAACAGGTGCAGAAGGCTCTGGCAGCATTGGCCGGGTTGCCGGATTCCGAACTACTCTGGCACTCCCTTTTGTATCGCACTGATCCCGTGGGTGGGGTTGAACAACCGGCTTTCATCAATGCCGTAGCCCGCCTGGACACCCGCTTGACTGCCGGGGCATTGCTGGCTCGCCTGCAATATCTCGAAGCCCTTGCAGGCCGGCAGCGTACTACCGAAATCTTCTGGGGTCCACGCGTCCTCGACCTCGATATACTCAGCTATGGCGATCTGATTTCCACTGATCCGGCCCTGCGCGTTCCTCACCCCCGCCTGACTGAAAGAGCTTTTGTGCTGATTCCTCTGGCAGAATACGATCCTGGCTTGGTGCTGCCCGGATGCGGGTGCATTGCCGATTATCTGGAGGCCGTTCAATCCCAGTCAGTTACCCGTCTCCCTGAAGCTGCCCTATCCCCGGCCATCAAAACTAACAGCCGCAGAGTCAGCGCATGACCCGCCCCTGCATCATCAGCATTGAAGGGCCCATCGGCGCTGGCAAAACCACCCTGGCCAGACGCCTTGCTGCGACTTTGCAAGCCAGTTTGATACTGGAAAAGCCCGAAGACAACGCTTTCCTGCCCGACTTCTACCGCCAGACTGGCGGGGCACTGGCGACCGAACTGCAGTTTTTGCTCCAGCGTCAGACCCAATGGCAGGCGGCTCCCGCCGATAATCTCTATATCATCAGCGACTACAGTGTCCACAAAGATGAAATATTCACCCCCCTGACCCTGTCTTCCCATGAGCTGCAGTTATTCCAGCAGATCAAGGCGGGGCTGCACTATCAGCCGACACCTGCCGATCTGCTGATTTTTCTTGATGCCCCCCTCGCAACCCTCCAGGAACGCATTTTGTCCCGAGCCCGCCCCTATGAACAAAAGCTGGATGGCAGCTATCTGGCCAAAGTCCAGCAGGCTTATCAGGACTGGCGTCGTCTTTATCCAGCGCCCTGCCTGGATATCAATACCGAGCAACTGGATTTTGTCCGGGAAGCACGGCACAATGAGAACTTGATTAAAACAGTCAAGTATCACCTGAACATCATTGAGGAGTGATATGCACAAGAAAATATCCCGCTGGGTGAAAGACAAACAACAGGGCCACAAAAGAGCCTTGGTGACTGCTTATGATTATCCCATGGCGCGCTTTGCGGCCGCAGCCGGCATGCATGGCGTGTTGGTTGGAGACTCATTGGGCATGGTGGTGTGCGGCGATCAGGACACCCTCAATGTGACCCTGGAGCAAATGTGCTACCACACCCGGATGGTGCAGCGTGGTGCCGGAGACTGCCTGGTATTCGCCGATCTGCCTTTTGGCAGTTATGAAAAAAGTCCCGAGCAGGCCTGGGAGTCCGCCGGGGCCTTGCTGCGTGCCGGAGCCGACGTCATCAAACTGGAAGGCGGGGCAGAAATGGCCGCCACAGTCGCTTTTTGCGCAGAGCGTGGCATCAATATCTGCGCCCATATCGGTCTGACCCCGCAGCGGGTCCGGCAATGGGGAAGCTTTCAGCGTCAGGGCACCAGCGATGCCGGAGCGCAACGTCTGCAGCATGAAGCCACGGCGCTCAGTGCAGCCGGAGCACGTTTTGTGGTTTTGGAGGCCGTGCCCGATGCCGTCGCTGCCCGCATCAGCCGGGAAATAGAGGCGGTCACCATTGGCATTGGCGCCGGTCCGGATACCGACGCCCAGGTGCTGGTTGTCCATGATCTGCTGGGCCTGGAAGCCGAAAGTCCGCCCTTCGCCCGTCGCTATCTTGAAGCCGGCCAGCAGATGCAGGACGCCCTGGCCCATTATGTCGAGGACGTCGGCAATGGGCAGTTTCCACCAAGGCGTCCGCACTGAGATGCCCATCTTCAAGGATATCGCCAGCTTGCGGCAGTGGCGGCAAAGTCTGCAGGGCACCCTGGCTTTTGTCCCCACCATGGGCAACCTGCATGAGGGACACATGGCCCTGGTCCGTCTGGCTGCTGCCCGCGCTGAGCAAGTGCTGGTCAGCATTTACGTGAACCCTCTGCAATTCGGACCGCAGGAGGACTTCACGCGCTATCCGCGCAGTCTCGACAAGGATTTACAGCAACTCCACGCAGCGGGTTGTTCCACTGTTTTTACTCCGGACGATGCGTTGATGTATCCTCGGGGCAGAAAGGACCTCTCCATCATCATGCCGCCTCACAGCCTGGCCAAACCCCTTTGTGGTGCGCACCGTGCGGGACATTTCGCCGGGGTCTGCACGGTCGTCAACAAACTGCTGCAGATGATTCAGCCGGAGATTCTGATTCTTGGTGAAAAAGACTATCAACAATTGCGGATTGTGCAGCAAATGGTGGCCGACATGAACATGACCGTGCAGGTGCTCCCCGGCCCGCTGCAAAGGGAAGCCGACGGACTGGCCTATAGTTCGCGCAACTCCCTGCTCAGCCCCACCGAGCGCCAGATGGCACCGCTCCTGGCCGCTACACTTGTAGATCTGGCGCAGCGCAGTCAGCCAGAATCCAGCATTGCCGAACTCGCTCAAGTGGGTCGGGCGAGCCTGGAGCAGGCGGGTTTTGTCGTGGATTATCTCGAGTTGCGCGATAGCCAGAGCTTGCAGCTGGTGGATCATGGATTACCGGGTGCGCGCTGGTTTGCCGCCGCATATCTCGGGCAGACCCGGCTCATCGACAATGTTATGATTCCCTTATGAACCCACGTCTCCGAGAAATTCCTTACAACTACACGTCCTTTTCCGATGGCGAAATTGTCAGTCGCCTGATCGGTGCGGAAGCTTGGCGGATCCTCGAAGATCTGCGCGACCAACGGGTCACCGGCCGTTCGGCGCGGATGCTTTTTGAAGTCCTGGGCGATATCTGGGTCGTGGAACGCAATCCGTACATTCAGGATGATCTCGCCCGGGACCAGGGCCGCCGTGAAGCCCTGTGGAATGCGTTGGCCCATCGCCTCAAGGATATCCGTGCGCGGGCTGAAGGCAATGCCCTGGTTTTGCGGCTCCTGGATAATACCCAGGAAGCGGTAAAGGCTTTCACCCGGCAGTTTGACGAAGATCTCCAGCTGCGTAAAAAATCCGAAAAACGTTTACTCAAAATTACCGCCCGGGATAATGTGGATTTCAGCGCCTATGCGCGTATAGCGCATATTACCGACGCTTCCGACTGGCGGGTGGAAATTCCCTTTGTGGTGCTATACCCCGCCGATGAGTCCGAGGTTCAACGCATGGTGCTGGCCTGCCGCGAACTCGGTCTGTCCATCATTCCCCGGGGGGGCGGCACCGGCTATACTGGTGGGGCCATTCCACTCCGGCGCCATACGGCAGTCATCAATACCGAAAAACTGGAGCACATCTCGGCCATAGAACCAGTCACACCAGCCGGTCTGAGCCAAACGGTGCCCAGTATCTCCGCTGGTGCGGGGGTAGTGACCAAAGTGGTTGCTGACGCTGCTGATGCGGCGGGCCTTGTTTTTGCCGTCGATCCTACCTCCATGGATGCTTCCACCATCGGTGGTAACATCGCCATGAATGCCGGCGGTAAAAAAGCTGTCCTCTGGGGCACCGCCCTGGATAATCTGCTCTCCTGGCGCATGGTGACCGCCGATGGCAACTGGTTGGAAGTGGAGCGGCTGAACCATAATCTCGGCAAAATCCATG
This sequence comes from Acidithiobacillus sp. TH-A117, assembly GCF_057473465.1. Classification (NCBI taxonomy): domain Bacteria; kingdom Pseudomonadati; phylum Pseudomonadota; class Acidithiobacillia; order Acidithiobacillales; family Acidithiobacillaceae; genus Acidithiobacillus; species Acidithiobacillus sp. TH-A117. Next base: position 45,795 of record NZ_JBYCKQ010000029.1, on the reverse strand, counting down.
ATCAGCCCCAGGTCGATTTTCTGCTCAAACGTTTCGCTGGCGACGGTCAGACTCCCTTGGGCGAACCAGAAATCCTGACGCTTGCCGGGGCCAGCTTGCGCAAGGCCGGCCTGGGCAAGGATGTGACCGACAAGTTTCTCGGCGGACTGCCCGGCATCCAGAAAGAAGGTTGTGATGGCATCATTACATCCGGGCGTTTTCTGCTGCACCGTATGCCCGCCCATATTCGCACCGTCTGCCTGGAATTTTACGGCACGGATCTGAATGCCGCCGTGCCGGCCATTGTCGAAGTCAAATCCTTTGTGGAAAGCCAGAACCATGTTCTGCTCACCGGGCTGGAGCATCTCGACGAACGCTATCTGAAGGCCATCAAATACAGTAATAAGGCGCCCCGTCATGAGCGGCCGAAAATGTTGCTCCTGGCGGACATCGCCAGCGATGACCCGGACGCAGCGGGCGCTACGGCGGCAGCGGTGGTGCGCATTGCCAACGCCCGGGGAGGTGAAGGCTTTGTGGCCACCACCCCCGAATCCCGGCGCCGTTTCTGGGCCGACCGCAGCCGCACCGCTGCCATTTCCGCCCATACCAATGCCTTCAAAATCAACGAAGATGTGGTCATTCCTCTGGAACAACTGGGGGCGTATACCCAAGCGGTGGAACGTATCAATATCGAACAGTCCATCAACAGCAAATTGCGCAGCCTGAAGGCCTTGGACGAATATTTTCACGGTGATCTGGCAGAAATCCGCAAAGCCAAAGACTATGAGGATTGCAGCGAAGATCAGGCCATTGTGGCGGCCAAAAGAGCCGCCGCCCTGGCCCTGATTGAGGATACCCGTCAGCGTTGGGAAGCCTTGCTTCAGCATCTGGATGATGCTGCTGCTTTGCACCCGGAGCTGCTGGATGCCCAGTCAGCGCCACTCATGCATGCTGAGGAAACCCTCATGGATCTGCTCCTGCGCGGGGTCTTGCGGATCAGCTATCGGGAGCGGGTAGGACGGCCGCTGGAGGCGCTCTTTGCCGGCGATGCTTTCACCGCCCTGCGCGAGCAGATTCGTGACATCCATGCAGTATACAAGCGCTCCCGGCTGTTTGTGGCCCTGCACATGCACGCTGGTGACGGCAACATTCACACCAATATCCCGGTACTGTCCAGCAATCAGACCATGCTTCATGAAGCCGACGCTGTGGTGGACCGGATCATGGCTATCGCCCAGCAACTGGGCGGGGTGATCTCCGGCGAACACGGCATTGGTATTACCAAAATGCGCTGGCTGGAACCGGAAAAAATTGCTGCCTTTGCCCGTTACAAAACCAAGGTTGACCCTGACGATCTCTTCAATCCGGGTAAATTGCTGGCGGGTTCGGGTCTGGACAATGCCTACACACCCTCCCTGCAACTGGTGGAGCAGGAAGCTTTGCTCCTCGAAGCCAGTGAACTCGGTGCACTCAACCGTGAAATCAAGGATTGTCTGCGCTGCGGTAAGTGCAAACCTGTCTGCATGACCCATATTCCCCGCGCCAATTTGCTTTATTCACCGCGCAACAAAATCCTCGCTACCGGCCTGCTGATCGAGGCCTTTCTGTATGAAGAGCAAACCCGAAGGGGTGTTTCCCGGCAACACTTCGAGGCCATGAATGATGTGGCCGATCATTGCACCACCTGTCACAAGTGCATGACTCCCTGCCCGGTGGATATTGATTTTGGCAAGGTCTCCATCCACATGCGCAACATTCTCCGGGCGCGGGGCGAGAAATCCTTCAATATGGGAACACGGCTGGCCATGAGCTACCTGAACGCTACGGAACCCGGAAAGGTACATTTTCTGCGTCAGGGGGTGCTGCAGACTATGTTCAAGGCCCAGGCTCTGGCCCATGATGTCGTCAAGCCCCTGTTACCCAAAGGACCACCTCCGGCCACCACGGGCAAGGCCAGCGTGCGAGCGGAAGTCATCCACTTTTTGCGCAAACCCCTGCCCACCAAAATGGGCGCCCAGACCATGCGCCAGCTTTTGGCCATTGTCGATGACAAAACCGTGCCCATCATTCGTGATAGCGCCAAGGTCAATGACGACAGTGATGCCGTGTTTTATTTTCCCGGCTGCGGCAGTGAGCGTCTGTTCAGCGACATCGGACTGGCGACCCTGGCCATGCTCCATCATGTAGGCGCCCAAACGGTCCTCCCTCCCGGCTATCTCTGCTGCGGCTATCCGCAGACAGCCGGGGGCCAGGAGGACAAAGGCCAGGAAATTTCCGTGCGCAATCAGGTGCTCTTTCATCGGGTGGCCAACACCCTCAATTATCTCGATATTAAAACCGTGATCGTATCCTGCGGCACCTGCATGGATCAGTTACTGCAATATCAGTTTCAGCAGATTTTCCCCGGTTGCCGTCTGCTGGATATTCATGAATACCTGATGGAAAAGGGGGTTGCTCTGGATGGTGTGGCGGGAGTGCAGTATCTCTATCACGATCCCTGTCATAGTCCCATGAAAACCCACAAACCCCAGGCTGTTGCCAGCCGCCTGCTCGGCCAGGAGGTGACCGAGTCCGCACGTTGCTGTGGCGAAGCCGGGACTCTGGCCAGCAGTCGTCCGGATATCGCCACCCAGTTGCGCTTCCGTAAGGAGGAGGTACTGAAAGAAGGCGTCTTCCAGCTGACGGGCAGCGATAAGGCCGTGGACAATAACGTGCGCCTGCTGACCAGTTGTCCCGCCTGCCAGCAGGGCCTGGAGCGCTACCGGGAAGATACCGGCCTGGATACGGACTACATTGTCGTGGAACTGGCGCGGAAAATTCTCGGTGCGCAGTGGCAGCAGGGCTTTATTGATGCGACCCGGCAGGGGGGCATTGAGAGAATACTGCTTTGAGCGGGACTCCCGCAATGTCATCCCCACGGCTCGGCAAAACCGACCGGACCATGCACCTGCTTTCGGCGACTTCCGGCGGTGCGGATATTGTCGCCTTTCTCCAGTTTCATATGGTGTTCACCTCGGCCATGACCGGCAATCTGGCGCTTTTCGGCATTGCCGTAGGCCAAGGGCACCTGCTCTCCGCCACCCATTCTCTGGCTGCCCTGCTCGGTTTCATCATTGGCATCATGCTGGCCACGCTCTGGAAGGACCATCCCCGGGCGCTGAGAATGGTTCTCGCCCTGGAAGCAGCTTTTCTCGGCCTTTACGCCTTGCTCTGGATCCTTTGGGGGTTTCCGACGGACGGAGTTGTGCTCTACGCCCTGATTATTTTTTCTGCGCTGAGTATGGGCCTGCAAAGTGTGGCTGCCCGCCTCATCAATGTCGCCGGCGTACCTTCGGTGGTTTTCACCAATACCCTGACCACGATCATCATCACCCTGGTAGAAAGTCTGCGCAAAAAACAAGCTCTGCCCTTTGCCTGGCGTCAGCAGGTCGCCGCCCTTTTCGCCTATTTGACAGGGGCGATCGTCTTTGCTTTTTTCCTGTTTCAGATCCCGGCGCTGGCCATGATTTTGCCTGTATGTCTGGTCAGCATTGCTCTGATCACTCATTGGGCAGGCAGCAGCACATGACCAAGCATCCTGAACAAAACACAATTTTTCAAAGCCATATAGACGGAGTGTTGGATCTGCACGCTTTTCGCCCCAAAGAAGTCCCCGATCTGGTCCGCGAATACTTGCAAACCTGCCGGGCTGCCGGCATTACCGAAATCCGGATTATTCACGGCAAAGGTCGTGGGGTGCTTCGCGAGACAGTCCATGCCCTGCTGCGCCGCGAACCCATGGTCAAACATTTTCGCCTGGCCAATGATCGCAGTAGCTGGGGGGCTACCCTGGTGGATATTTATCCTCCGGGCGTCCCGTTACCCGAACCACCGGCCAATTCCGGCAAATCGGCGGTCAAGCTCTGTACCCAACCAGCTCGTTCCGGCCCGGTGACGCTCCCCGGCTGGTATCGCCTCCTCCAGAAAATTTTTGCGCGGCGCTAAAACCCATGAGCACAACTAATCTACCTGAAGAAGGCGTTACCAAATTTACTCTGCACTGGGAACACGCTGCAGCCCCCCGTCAGGCGGAAATTGCCACCTTGCTGGACTGGCGCGATGTGTTGTTCGCACGCCAGCTCATTGGTGCCGATCCGCAGCGTTACGGCGGAATCGGATTTGGCAATGTGAGTTGCCGCAGCCCCCAGGGGTTTCTGATCAGCGCCACCCAAACCGGGGCGCTGCCGACTCTGGCGACGGCACATTTCTGCACCGTGACCGACTGGGATATTACGGGCAATCAAATTCATGCCAGGGGGCCACAAGCACCCTCCTCCGAAGCTCTGAGTCATGCCGCCTGTTATGCCGCCCATCCCGACATCCACTGGGTGTTTCACGTCCACAGTCCGGTACTCTGGCAGGCAGCCGAACGGCTGGGCATAGCGGCGACTCCGATGGATGCGGAATATGGCACCCCGGCCATGGCCGAGGCCATCAGTGCCATTGTCCGGGATGCCCGTCTTCCCCTGCTGCTGCAAATGGCAGGGCACGAAGACGGCATCATCGCCGCCGGCCAGACTGCTGCCCAGTGCGGGGCGTTATTGCTGGAAGCGGTGCAAAGGGCTCAGCCTTCCAGCGCCTTGCGCAGGTAAAAGTCCATATCGGTCAGATTATTGAGTGCCCATTTGCGGTAGTCATCGGGAAGATCAATGATTTTGACCCCCTTGTGCTTGCCGAAGGGCATGGTCTCAGGGATCCGCGCGCGCTCACTGAACTCCCAGAGATCCTCCCAGGAGGAAGGGCGCACGGCGAGAATGACCTTATTCAGCAATATCCGGCAAAATTTCACATCCGCCAGCGCTGAATGGGCATTTTTAAGATTATCCCGGGTTTTCTTGCGATCCTTGCTGAAATGAAACATCAACGCCGACTGGGAATGGCTGTCTACCTCCGGCCAGAGCTTACGAGTCATGGCATAGGTGCAGATCCGTTTGACATCAGGCTTGCCGATCACCCCCCAGTCATAATCAATACTGTGTCCTACCAGATAGGCGGTATTCTCCGGCAGGGTAAAGGTCCGCGCCGACGGACAATCGAGCAGATCTTCTTCGAGTATGTGGTGGACCGCCATAGCACCCATCTCGATGGGCTTGTCCGGCCGGTAACGCTGCACAAACTGTTCTTCCACTTCCAGGGTCTTGAGATCGCTGACCGCCAGCCAGGCCGCCTCGATCAGATCGGGCTCCACCCGTCCTGTCGTTTCCGTATCAAAAATCAGTGCGCGCATACCGGCTCCAGTGTGGATCAGAGAAAGGAACTGCAGGTTAATGGTGTGCCTGCCAATGGGCAAGAGACAATTTGCGGAACTTTCCCCTTCCGTCAGACTCCTACACCGGATTACCGCGCTGCAAATATCGCCAATTTTTCGCCAGTTGCGTTGATTTGACCATTGATTTATTAAATAGAAACCCCCATTCTTCGTTTATACCAAGCGTGTTGCTTGTTTGAAGGAGTCTGTACATGAATCAGGATCAAAATCCCTATCAGTTTCCCGACAGCATGAATCCCCAGGGAAGTCGTGCCGGGACATCCATCGGCGCCCTGCTGGGGAAAACCTACGCCCTGCTGGCAGCCACCCTCGTGGTCTCGGCCATCGCTGCCGTGTACGGGATGAGTTCACCCTTTGCTTATGAACATCCCATCATCCTGATGATCGGATCTTTTGCCCTGCTTTTTGCCGTGCAATATACCGGCGCCCATCGCAGTCCCTTTGCCATTCCCCTGGTGTTCCTCTTTGCTGCCGGCATGGGCATGATGATGGGACCGGCCATCGAGATGTATCTGCGCATGCCCAACGGCGCAACCATCATTGCCGAAGCGCTGGGAACCACCGCTGCCATGTTCATCGGCCTTTCTGCCTATGCCATGACGACCCGCCGGGATTTCAGCAACATTGGCGGTTTTCTCATTACCGGGCTGATTCTGGCGATTGTGGTGTCGTTGCTGAACATGTTCTTCCTGCATCTGCCGGCCCTGCAGCTGGCTATTGCCGGGGTACTCGTCCTGGTGTTCAGCGGTTTGATTCTGTTTGATACCCAGCGCATGGTCCGGGGCGGCATTCAGGAACCGGTGCTGCTGGTGGTGGGGCTTTACCTAGACATCATCAACTTGTTCATGGCTCTGCTGGAGATTTTCGGCGGCGGCAACCGCAGCTGAACTTCGCCGTATACCCCAACCGCCACATATCCGCCACGCTCAGTAATTGCGGCGGATATGGCGGCGAATACGCCCTTGCGCTATCCTCGCGGCGATGAATAAGTTCCCTATTCCTGAATTGAATCGCCCATGAGTGCCGCTGAATCTCCCGCGAAGCACACCCCCATGATGCAGCAATATCTCGGACTGAAGGCAGAATGTCCGGATGCCCTGCTGTTTTACCGGATGGGGGATTTCTATGAGCTGTTTTATGAAGACGCGCAGAAAGCTTCGCGCCTGCTCGGTATCACTCTTACCAGTCGCGGGCACAGTGCGGGAGAGCCCATTCCCATGGCTGGTGTTCCCGTTCACAGTGTCGATGGCTATCTGACTAAACTGGTGGCTTTGGGTGAAAAAATAGCCATTGGTGAGCAGATTGGCGACCCGGCCAGTAGTAAAGGTCCCGTCGAAAGAGCTATTGTCCGGGTACTGACCCCCGGCACCATCGTCGATGGAGCCTTGCTGGACAGTCAGCAGGAACCGCTGCTGCTGGCCATCTGTCCGGAAGGAGAACAATGCGGGCTTGCCTGGCTGGACGCCGCCGGAGGACGCTTGATGCTCCGGGAAATTCCGCTGATTCATCTGGCCGACCTGCTGGGCCGACGCCCTGTTGCTGAAATCATCCTGCCTGAGGACGCAGACCTGCAGCCCTACTTGCAGGGAACCCCCGTCCAGGGTCTCGACAAACAGATCTTCCAGGCACGCCGCAGTCAGGCCGTGCTCGATCGTTACTTTGGCGAGCGTCTCGACAGCTTTGGCTGCAATGACTGGCCTTTGGGTCTGCGTGCAGCCGGGGCGCTCCTGCATTATGCTGAAACGCAGCTGCGTGGCAGCCTAGCGCAAGTCCAGCGTCTGCATCCCGAGCGCGCTGAAGAAGAACTGTACATGGATGCTACGGCTTTTCGGGCCCTGGAAGTGGTGGAAAGCCTTCAGGGGCAAGGCCCGACCTTGCTGTCCCTGCTCCAGAAAACCCGTACTGCTATGGGCGCAAGGCTGTTACGCCGCTGGTTGTTGCGCCCTCTGCGTCAGGGTCCGGATTTGTGGCAGCGCCAGCAGCTCGTCAGCGCGCTCATAGAAGGCCAGGGTCCAGGCCCTCTGCAAAAGACCCTGCAAGGTATTGCCGATGCCGAGCGCATTCTCACCCGCATCGCCCTGCGCAGCGCCAATCCCCGGGACCTCGCCCAGTTGCGCCACACCCTGCAGGCCCTACCCGCTTTACGCGACAGCCTGGGGCATTTCACAGCTGACGCATTGGCGACTTACCAGAAAAAAATCAGCCTGTTCACCGCCACGACCCAGCTCCTGGAAAATGCCATCGTTGACCAGCCACCCATAACTCAAAGAGATGGGGGTTATATCCGTTCAGGCTATGACGCTGAACTCGACCGTTTGCAGGCCTTGAGCCACAACCTCCAGGATGTGCTGCGTCATCTGGAGCAGGAAGAGCGCCAACGTACCGGCATCAGCCAGCTCAAAATTCAGTATAATCGCGTCCACGGCTTTTATATTGAAATCAGCCGCAGTTATCAGGGTCCCATCCCCGATGATTACCGTCGCCGCCAGACCACCAAAAATGCCGAGCGTTACATCAACGACGCGCTCAAAGTCATCGAAGATCAGGCCCTCTCCGCTGAAAGTCTGGCTCTTAGCCGCGAGCGCCTGTTGTTTTCAAGTCTGTTGGAGGCGCTGCTGCCAGAAGTGGCGGCACTGCAAAACACCATGACGGCCATTGCCGAACTGGACGTGCTGAGCAATCTGGCCGAACGCGCCATCACCCTGAACTGGTCCGCCCCGCAGCTAGTGGCAGAAAATGCGCTGCACATTGTAGATGGGCGCCACCCCGTGGTCGAAGCGCAAATCGGTAGCCAGTTTGTGCCCAACGATCTGCATTTTGATGGCCAACAACGGATGCATCTGATTACGGGTCCCAATATGGGTGGTAAATCCACCTATATGCGCCAGAGCGCACTCATCGTTCTGCTGGCCCATATCGGCAGTTGGGTGCCTGCCCGGGAGGCGGTCATCGGTCCCATTGACCAGATATTCACCCGCATTGGTGCGGCAGATGATCTCGCCGGTGGGCGCTCCACATTCATGGTGGAAATGAGTGAAACGGCGCGGATTCTCCATCTGGCTACGGCGCAGAGCCTGGTGATTCTCGATGAAATCGGGCGTGGTACGGCCACCTACGATGGCCTCGCCATTGCCTGGGCTACGGCAGAAGCCTTGCTGGAGCGCGGTGCTTTCACGCTTTTCGCTACCCATTATTTTGAGCTGACCGCCCTCGAAAACCGGGGGTTATCCAATCTCCATCTGGATGCCGTCGCTCAGAATGAGCAGGTGATTTTTTTGCACCGCGTCGAGGAAGGCCCGGCTACCCAGAGTTACGGACTGGCCGTTGCCAGCCTGGCCGGCATCCCCGAGGGTGTCGTGGCCGCCGCCCGCAAGCGCCTGCACCTTTTGGAGAATACTGCTTCTGAGCAGCCAGCAACTTCATCCCGTCAAGCCCCGACACCAGCACAGATACCCCTGTTTGCCGTAACAGCGCATCCACTCCTGGAGCGTCTGCAGCAACTGGATCCCGACACGATCAGCCCCAGACAAGCCCTGGATTTTCTTTATGAAATGAAGAATATGCTGTGATTTCCGATTTCCGTTACGGAAAATTAAATCTAAAAATACTATTGCAGAATTTGGTGGGCGGTACAGGGTTCGAACCTGTGACCCCTGCCGTGTGAAGGCAGTGCTCTACCGCTGAGCTAACCGCCCTGAATGAACCATTCAGAGAGCGCGTAAAATACCAATCAAGGCCGCTCAGGTCAACCAACACCATTCCAAAACCACCCCAACACCCTCACTTGCCAAATCAAGATAATTAGGCTATTTACTTTCCTTAGAAAAAAGAAAGAGGAAGGCGCCTATGTCAAGGCATTACTTTACGTTTAGTAAAAATCCCCTGCGGTTGACCGGAATCGCCCTGCTGTTAGGGAGCTTGGCCTTGAGCGGCTGCGCCAGCATGGCACCCAGCCCCAGCCTCACTACGCCAACGCCCTATCAACCCCCGGCCCAGAGCGCAGACTATTCCCGGCATGCCGAGGCCACCACGCTGGACGCCGTCCTAGTGCATGCCATTTCTGAAATTGGTAAGGCTTACCGTTGGGGTGGTGAATCGCCACAAACCGGTTTCGACTGCAGCGGCCTTATTCAATATGTGCTGGAACAGGCCGGGGTGGACATTCCCAGAACCTCTTTTGCCCAGGCAGCCGCTTTACCCGCCGTACCCCTGAGCCGCATCCGTCCCGGCGATCTGGTGTTTTTCAACACCATGGGACAGCCATTTTCCCATGTAGGTATTTATATCGGCGGACAACAATTCGTCAGCGCCCTGAACCGGCGTCAGGGAGTTGCCGTGCAAAGCCTGCAAATTCCTTACTGGGCGGAGCGTCTGGATGGGGTACGCCGACCCATGCCCAGAGAATTGCTCGCCATGCGTGATGAATAAAAATCCAAAAACTTATTGATTTTGAACGGAAGACTGCGCTGATGCCCCCTAAAATCCATATCAGAACACTGCTGAGTATCAGCATTACGGCCACTCTGCTTTCCGCATGCGCGACTGAAGTCAGCAGCCCTGTCTCGCCCCCTGTTCCGGCCAATCTGCCTGCAGTTACACCTCGCGCCCAAACGCTGCCGCAACCCGCTGCCCGGCAGATTCCACCGTCGGCCATTTCCGAATCCTGCGTTCGAGACGTTTACTTCCCCAATTTTCCTCAGCAATATCAACAACAACTCCGGGAGATTGCCTGCCATCTGCAGGAAAATGACGGCCTACCCGCCAATTATGTGATTCCCGCCTTGCAGAATGCGCGCTTCAACGCCCGCGCCGTGGCGCTGATGACTCCGGCACCGCCCAGCAACAAGCCCGTCGCTCCCTATCCCTGGTGGCGATATCGCGACCGTTTTCTTCACCCCGACCGCATTCAACGGGGTTTGCAGTTCTGGAATGCGCACCGTACCCTGCTGGAACAGGTCAGCCGTAAATACGGAGTTCCGGGCCCCATCCTGATGGGTATTCTCAATATCGAAACTGGTTTTGGCTCTTTCATGGGCAATTTTTCGGTGCTGAACAGCAACCTCAGCTTGGCATTGGCCTTGCCGGGTCGGCGACATTTTTTTCTGCATGAGACGGCAGAAACCCTGAAACTGGCACAAAAACTCGGCGTCTCGCCTGCTAGCCTGATGGGCTCCGAGGCGGGGGCCATGGGTATGTCACAATTCCTGGCCAGCAGTTATCTGCGCTACGGTATTGTCTGGAATGATCCCCCCGGCGGGCCACTGCCTAATCTCTGGAATTCACCAGCCGATGTCCTGGCTTCCACCGCCAACTTTTTTCTGGCCCACGGCTGGCAACCCGGTCAACCGGTATTGGCCAGAGTGATCGGTAGCGGTGGAGAAAATGCAGATTTCTTCCTGCATGGCAAACATCCCCTGGGGCAATTGCTGGCCGCCGGCATTCAGCCTGAAGCACCATCCGCTTTACCCGCTGACACCCCCGTCGGACTACTCCGTCTGCAAACCGCCGAGGGACCGACCTTGTTTATCGCCTACCCCAATTTTTACGCCATCATGGGCTACAACCCCAGCGTCTATTATTCGGCAACCGTCTGGGCTTATGCCCGGGCCATTCAGCGTGCTTTGAACGGCTGATTATGAGTGGCGCATTTACCGGGATGGGCCACTCAGACGAATTGCCTCAGATCATCGCCACTGTGTTAAGATAATGCATTCCTGATCCCTTGCCATGAGGTCCGGTGTGCCCACTCAAAGCGCTGCAAAAACCCAGGTCGATCACATTATCAGTGCCCGCTGGATTATTCCTATCCGTCCCCGCATCGTGCTGCATCACCACGCTCTGGCCATCGCCCAGGGGCGCATAGTCGCTATCGGCCCTCAAGAAGATATTCTGAACGCGTACATGGCCGTCGAGAGTACAACCCTGGATCAGCACGTCCTGATGCCCGGCTTCGTCAATGCCCATACTCACGCAGCCATGACCCTGATGCGCGGCCTTGCCGATGACCTGCCCCTGATGACCTGGCTGAACGAACACATCTGGCCGGTGGAGGGACGCTTTGTCAGTCCGGAATTTGTGCGCATGGGCACAGAGCTGGCCATTGCCGAAATGCTGCGTGGTGGCACCACCACTTTCAACGATATGTATTTTTTTCCGGAAGCAGCCGCTCTCAGCGCCCAAGACATGGGCATGCGGGCACATATCGGCCATGTCATCATTGATTTTCCTACGGCCTATGCGGCCAATGCCGACGCCTGCTTGCAGGCCGCCGCTGATCTTCTGCCACAATTGCGCCAACTGTCTCTGATTCGGCAAAGCCTTGCGCCCCATGCCCCCTACACCGTTGCCGATGCGGGTTTGCGCGGTACCCGGGAGTTGGCCGAGGCCGAACAACTGCCCATCCACATGCACGTCCATGAGACCGCTTATGAAGTGGATGAAGCCCTTGCTCAGCACGGGCAACGCCCACTGGCCCGTCTCGCAGCCCTGGGCCTGCTCAGTCCACGCTTTCTGGCCGTACACATGACCCAACTGGATGACGATGATCTGAGCCTATGCCGGGAAAGTGGTCTGCATATTGCCCACTGTCCGGAGTCCAACCTCAAGCTGGGCTCGGGTATTGCTCCCATAGCCCGGATTCGCCGGCAGGGCATTGGCCTTGCCATTGGTACTGACGGTGCGGCTAGCAATAATGATCTCGACATGCTCGGTGAGCTGCGCACGGCGGCTCTGCTCGCCAAAGGCATCAGTAACGATCCTACGGCGTTTCCCGCATGGGAAGCCTTGGAAGCCGCCACCCTGGGTGGTGCCCAGGCCATCGGCTGGGGGGACCGGACCGGTAGCCTGGAAATTGGCAAGGCCGCCGATTGCATCGCCATTTCTCTAGATCATCCTGCCACCTTCCCCGTGTATGATCCGGTGTCCCAGGTAGCCTATTGTGCGGGACGTGACCAGATCACCCATGTCTGGGTAGAGGGTAAAATCCGTATCTCTCAGGGACAGGCCGTGGACTGGGAAACTTCGGCATTATTCAGTCGCGCCCAGGAGTGGGTAAAGCGCATTCGCGAAAGAGATCAGAACCCATGAATATGGATCAGGCTGAAGTCAGCAAATTCGATGCACTCGCCAGCACCTGGTGGGATCCCCACGGACCTTTCCGGACGCTCCACGAAATCAATCCCTTGCGGGTTGATTTTATTGCCAATGGTTGCCAGGGGTTGCGCGACAAACGCATTCTCGATGTGGGTACGGGCGGCGGACTCCTGGCGGAAGCCATGGCCCGTCAGGGGGGAATAGTGACAGGCATCGATCTGGCCGCTGATGGTATCGAAGCAGCTCAGGCCCATGCCCAGCTCAGCGATTTATCAATACAGTATCGCAAAGTCGCTGTCGAGGACCTGGCCGCAGCAGAACCCCAATCCTATGATGTGGTCACCTGCATGGAAATGCTGGAGCATGTTCCCGATCCCACCGGCATTGTTGCGGCCTGCTCGCAACTGCTGAAGCCTGGCGGCGAAGCATTTTTTGCAACCCTCAACCGCCATCCCAAAAGTTATCTGCTGGCCATTCTCGGCGCAGAGTATGTTCTGGGCCTATTGCCACGCGGCACCCATGATTACCAGAAGTTCATTCGCCCTAGCGAGCTCATCGCCATGACCCGCAAGGCCCATTTACAGACCCTCGCCCTCAAAGGTATGCATTATGATCCCATCCGTCATCAGGCCCGCCTCAATGATGACGTGACCGTCATTATTTGATGCATACCCGTAAACAAGATGCCTAAGGGCGGCGCAGTCCTCTTTGATCTGGACGGCACCCTGGTAGATACCGCTCCTGATCTCGCAGCCGCCGCCAACCATCTGCGGGCCTTACAAGGATTACCTGCCCTGCCCTTGCCGATTTTACGCCCGGTAGCCTCACAGGGAGCCAGAGGGCTATTGCGGGTTGCTCTGGGCCTGCAACCGGAAGATACGGCATTTCCGGCTTTGCGTCAGGCGTTTCTGGATTGTTACCTGTCCAACATTTGTCAGCAAAGCATCCTGTTTCCAGGCATGGAACAGGTTTTGCGCTGGCTGGAAGAGCAAAAAATACCCTGGGGAATCGTAACCAACAAGCCGGGTTTCCTGACCACCCCCCTGCTCACAGCATTATCCTTGCCGGTTGCTCCCGGAGTTGTGGTCAGTGGCGATAGTACGGCGCGGGCCAAGCCGGATCCCCTTCCGCTTCTTCATGCTTTACGAAAACTGGATGCACAGACGCAGCACAGCATCATGATTGGCGACGATTATCGCGATATTCTTGCCGGTCGTGCAGCGGGTACCCAATGCTGGGCAGCCGGTTGGGGCTATATAGAATCCAACGATCCGCTGGAAAACTGGGGCGCAAACCAGATCATTCCCCGCAGCGAATCCCTAGAACTCGCCCTTTTCCATTTCCACGCCGCCCAATGAAACCGGATGCTGCTGGCTGCGGGTGATTTGCAACAAGGCCGCCGCCAGAATCAATATGCCACCCAGCAACTCCAGCAAGCCCGGATTTTCATCTGCCAGCCACCAGGCAGAAAGTGCGCCGACAATCACCTCAAAAGGCATGATCACGGCGGAAACACTTACGGGCATTCTCGCCACTCCATATTGAATGGCCAAAGTCGCCCCGGCAATCCACAACCAGGAAAACCCCAGCAGATAAACATAGTGCGCTGGAGAAAGAATGGGCCAAGGCTGAAAAAAGGTGAAAGGGATAGCCAGCAGCACACAGCCCCACCACACCGAAGTAGCCCTGTGCATATCGCCAAGAGCTTCATCCGCACGCAACACCACATTGCTGAGGGCAAAAGCAAAACCTGAAGAAATCGCTAAAAGATCATTCGTGCTCAAATCATTCAAAGATAAGCCTTGCCCCTGACTCACCACCAGCGCTGAACCACCAACCGCAAGCGTTGCTGCAAGAGCTCCACGCCAGCCAACTGCTTCATGCAGAAAAATCCGTGCCGCAAAAATCGACCAGACGGGCGAGAGATAGAACAGCAAAAGCATCCGGACCACTTCGCCATGCACCAACGACATCATGAAGGCCACATTGGTCCATCCGCCAAAAACCAGTAGCCCAAGCAGAGTCCAATGATGCCCAAGTAACTCGAAACGCCGCTTCCAGGACCACAGCCCCGCTGGTAATGCCAAAAGCAAATAGATGATCAGAATCAGCCATGCTCCGTGCAGTCCATTTTGATTAAAATAACGTAAAGGGAGCCACAAAAACCCCCAAAGGCTAGAGCCAAAGAGCAAGGCCATGACGGGCATACTACGATGATATCGTGATGTAAAATTGCGAATCAGGAGAGCATCCTCTGAACAAACCATGCATCCCGATAACCCCCCCATTTAAGGCCCAGACTTTTCATGCACCCAACTCGGATAAACCCAGCTTTATCATGGAGATGAAGACTTGTTAAATTATCGGCATCAATAACACCAACCATGGACTTCTTTCCGGCGACCTGTGCGGCAGAAATTATCTCATTGAGCAAAAAACTACCCACCCCTTTTCTGCGCGCTACAGAATCGACATAAACTGAGTGTTCGACAGTATCTAAACTTCCTGCAAAATTACGAAAACGCCCATAAGAAGCAAAACCTAAAAATTTTTCACTATGCGCATGCACACAAGCCAGAAGCAAACCTTTTTCTTGCAATCGAGATAAAAACCACTGATGAATTTCCTGATCATCAAATATTTCATCCCGATAAATATAAGAACTTTGAGATATCTCGAAATTAAATACTCGTTTAATATCAGGAGCATAATCCGACCAACTGTTTTCGTCAATCAGCCGAATAATAAATGGTCTATCCTGTTCAGTATATTCGGACATATCATCGATTCATCGGCTTACTTTGTCGCGCCCATAGCTCAGCATAATGCCCGTTAGCCTGCAACAGCTGCTGATGATTACCCATTTCCATGATCTGCCCATTAGCCATAACAATAATACGATCAAAGTGCGCGATGGTAGAAATGCGATGCGCAATTGAAATCACCGTTCGCCCGGTCATAAGCGCATCCAGCTCACTTTGAATTTCCTGCTCGGTAACAGAGTCCAAAGCTGATGTCGCCTCATCGAGAACTAATATTGGTGCATTCTTCAGAAAAACTCGAGCAATAGCAATACGTTGTCTTTGCCCTCCTGAGAGTTTGATACCGCGCTCACCAACTTGAGCATCTAGACCAGTTCGGCCGAACGAATCCACTAAATCCATAACAAATGCATCGGCGCGGGCCTTTCGCAAGGCTTCCTCAACATCCTGCCGACTTGCACTTTGCCGTCCATATCTGACATTATCGAAAATCGATCGATGTAATAAAGAGGTATCCTGTGAGACCACCCCAATATATTGACGAAAGCTTTCCTGTTCTAAATCCCTGACATCTTGGTCATCAATTAGAATACGTCCATGATTTACGTCAAAGAAGCGTAACAACAAGCTTACCAAAGTAGATTTACCTGATCCCGATGGCCCTACAATAGCGACTCTTTCGCCTGGAGCAATATGTATTGACACATTATCAATATGTTTTATCTCATCAACAGTTCCATCCTGTTGATGGTAACTAAATGAAACATTGTCAAAGTCTATTTTACCAGCTTTGAATACAAAAGGTTTTGCCATTTCGCTGTCGCCCATCAAGCGCGGACGATCAACGGAGCGCATACCATCCTGCACAGTACCAATATTCTCGAAAATTGCCGAGAGGTTATTCGCTACCCATCCCGACATATTTGCTATTTGCCAGACCAGAGGCACAGCAGTCACCAAAATTCCGACAGAAATCATTCCATCATGCCATAACCAAAGACCAACACCTGTAGTTCCACTAAGAAGCAGGGCATTTAACATAGTTAAAGACGTCATCCAGGTGGTAACCATTCGTAATGATGCCCGAAATGCAGAGGTGTGTTTGATAAGGGCATCGCGAACAAACTGATCTTCATCTTCTGATTTTGCAAAAAGTTTAACCGTATGAATGTTCGTATAACTATCCACGATGGAACCGGTAAGACCTGAACGCGCCTTAGATAGCAAATTTGAACGTTGTGTCAAACGCGGAATAAAAAACCACATCAATAAGCCATAAAGAAAAAACCACAAAAAAACTGGAGTGGATAGTGCCCAACTTTGCTGCGCAAGAATGATTATTGAGCTGATACCGTATGTTAGCAGGTACCAGACAGCAGTCAGCGTGGCCACGGTGCTCTCTCTTAAAGAAGGCCCTGTTTGCATAACTCTATTGGCGATGCGCCCAGCAAAATCATTCTGAAAAAAACTCCATCCCTGACGCACAAGACCACGATGATTCTGCCAACGAATTAAATTAGTAAAATTAGCAGCGATAGCCTGATTTGTAACCAAATCATGTAAGAAATGAATAAAAGGACGCAACACTATTATCACTAATGCCATGATGAGTATGCTACGCAGTTCATTCGCAGATAAAACATCAGTTTTTGCATGTGCAACATAACCAGTTATCTTACCAATAAAAATAGGAATTGAAAGATCAACAATGGCAGTAATAAATCCTGCAAAAAAAAGCAAAATCATTGAGCCCTTTACCTGAGATATATAATTCCAATAAAAGGTCCAAACTGAAGAACGAGCCGTATGATCGAAAATTTCATGTGTTGTATGATCTCGAAATATATCGATCATGTTCTCGAAAATTTTATACATTAAACCTACCCATTTTGAAACATAAAAAAATAATTTAAGCCTTAATGCTTGATATAACGCATAGTAATATGGTCAATTTCAGCTTCTTTAAAAACCTCACCTTCACCAGTATATCCCATCTGAGTATAAAAATCCCTGGCAGAAAGTTGAGCATGGCACCAAACTTCCGTTAACCCCAGATCCCATGCACTTTGGTGTAAAAAAGCCATCAAACTCTTCCCTACTCCACGCCCCCGATATGGTTGTAAAACTGCCAATCGCCCCACTTTACCATTCAAACCCAGATCCAGTCGTGCAGTACCAACAGCTAATCCATCGCAAAACGCCAAAAAATGTAAACAGAATTCATCCCTATCATCCATTTCCAAGTATTCTGGCACACCTTGCTCGTCAACAAAAACCTGTATTCGGATGCGCTCAAGCAATGGTCGTTCATCTAAAAATTCCACAGAATGAATCTGAATTTCTTTATCCATAAGATTACCATTAGATTTTAAAAAATTAATACAACAAAGTAGGCTTACAATCAACAGAATAAACCCCTTCCATCAACTGCTTATACTTCAGTTTTTGAGAATATTTTACAACATATTCTGGATAGGGCAAAAAAATTACTGGTTGCTGCTGGTAGGCATAATCTTCATACTTATACAAATAGCTGATATTTTCGTTTTGAGTGCTTTCATGAATTAACCTATCCATCTTCGGATTACTATACCGTCCATAATTACTGCCGCCACCAGTATTGAACAACCCATCTCCACTAGGATAAAAATCAGGATTATACGACCAGACAATCATAGACGCATCCCAGTTTCCATTAGGCTGCAATCTGGCAAGTTCCAGATTGAAAGGTAATACACGTAAGCGCATATCCACACCAATAGCCTGCCAGTCTGCTTTTAATAATTCAGCTACGGCAATAAGCGTCTGGCTGGTATCGGGAACCATCATAGTGAATTGAAGTCGTTGCCCGTCATGAATACGTATACCCTTGGGTCCCAACTTCCAGCCTGCATCCGCAAGCAATTTATTGGCCGCACGAGGATTGTATGCAAGCGCTGGATTTGCTACAAGTTTTTTCATTTCTGGGGAAAGATAGGTGTCCGGACTAGTTGGGACCGGATTAAAGCTAGGCACACCTAAACCGTGGAAAGCCGTTTGAATGATTTGCTTTTGATTAACCGCGAGGGCTAGAGCCTGACGAACTTTTACCTCACGAAAAAATGCTACTTTCGGATTAGCGAGATTTAAGGTCACATAATTAAAACCATATCCTCCATTGCTGATACATGTTTGCAAGTTCTTGACCATCCAGCGCGCATCAAACAAATAGTGCGGGATCATACCGGCTTGAAGAACTCCGGTCTTGAGAGCCCAGAATGCACTAGCATCTGAGGTATACATTTTAAAGCGTAAATATTTCAATGTTGCGGGTTTTCCAGAGTATGAGGCGTTACGCACAAAACTGATTCCTCGCCCCTGGGTAAAGTGTTCAAGCTTGTAGGGACCATCCACTACAGAGACTAGGCTGGGATTATCCTGCAATTTATAGAGTTCATTAATATCATACCGGTTCCACCGCCAAGATGGCACAGGAAATAATTGCGATAATCCATTGAGTTCAAACCACGTGGGATTCACCGACCTCTTCAAAGTTATTTGCAGAGTGTCTTTATTTATAACTGCAGCCGTCTTAATCAGTTCCGGCATTCCACCCATACCTGCATTAGGATATCTGGATCCATATTCCTCGATCATTTTGAGACAGGCTAGCGCATCTTTAGCGGTTACTGGCCTACCATTTGACCAGCGCCACGGCTTTATATGAATAATATATTGCTTTCCATCTGCTGACACAGCAATACTACTAGCCATTGACTGATTCCAGTTGATTTTAAGATTGGTACCTATCCACAATAACGGCCTAAACATCAAGGTTATTATTTGAATATTGGCGCTGGAGTCATTATTGACCACAGGTAATAGCGAATTTACATTCATGGGTGGAGATAATCCCACAGATGTCACTGTTGTCATTGAATTAGTATCAGATAATGCCATACTACTCAAGCTATAACCACACAAAACAAAACCAATAACCGTTGAAACTATCCGATAAATTCGTATCATATAATTTGGTAACCTACAAAGTAATTTTCAAAGCGGTCAAAACACCAGGAAAACTTGAGGCTCCCCAAGAGCGGCGCCCATAACTTTGAGTTTCAGGGATCTGATAAACATCCTTTCCAAGTGCTTCGAGGTTTGTGCCAAGCAAATCAAAAAGACTGGAGTCCATCCGCACTGGTGCAAGAGGTCCGACCAAAACCCCATCTTCCACCCAAAAACAATCATATCGTGTCATGGCGGTGAGACGACAACTTCCCGGATCAGAAATATTCGTATACCACAGGCGCCCAATATAAAGTCCTGTCCCAATTTTTTGGAGCACTTCATTGTCAGGCAAATCCCCCCCCTGCAGGAAGAGCGCCGACGGAGCCCCGTCATCACTGTTAATGGGTACATCAAACTCCTTGGCCGAGCGTGGTCCACTCAAAGACATAGTGGCTTTGCCGCGTTGAATCAAGGGTACTTGAGATGGCAGCAAAAAACCTTCATCAGTGAATAATGGGACATCTCCTGCTTCTCGATTCTCATACAAAAAAACTTGCGCTGAGAGCTGCTTATCGGCTCTGTAAAGTTTATTGAGTGGACTACTCCCACTACGTACCGAATCTACTGAAAAACCATTCCAACTGATGATACCAAGCAATTCTCCTAAAGCTTCTGCAGATAACCAGGCTCGATAAATATCAGGCTTAGGAGATATGGTTGGACGCTGTAATACTTTCAACTCCTGTGCCATCCCGCTCATCATAGAGGGAATATCGCTCAAGCTGGGATTTCTGCGGACTCGTTTTATAGCGTTATAATCCGCATCAAAAAAACTTAGATCAATACTTACACCACCGCCTCGATGGACTAGGCAATGGCCTAAACTACTGCAGACCGCCATTACCTGTGGACCGCTCAAAACCAAACCAACTAGATCATCACTCGCTGCGGATTCACAGAGACTGCTCACCAGTGACTCGAAGTACTGGGGTACTTGCGCATTTCCAGTTTCTTTTTTCTCTGGATTTTGGTTTAAGTTCAGCCATGGATCCTGGGGTGTAAACTTTAAATCTTCCCGTAATGACTGAACTAATCCCTTCATTTGTGCCAACGAAGGCAATTCCCCTTCAATGGTTATACTGACCAAAGACTGACCATTTGAAAGATACAAGGTTATTTGCTGCTGGAATATACCACCACTTTGATTCACTCGCGACTGCGTCAAACGCGCATATTGGGTTTCTTCTCCATAAACCTTAGCATAAAGAAGCTCGTTACCGTTTACAACCTCACATAGCCAGGCCGGCAATGATTGAATATAGGTATTCAACTGAGCAATCATACTTCACCACCAAATGTCTCAATATTACGAAACAAGCAAATTGGTGAGGCATGGCCCACAGTGATGACCTGATTAGGCTCACCTTTCCCACAATAAGGCGTTCCTGAAACACGATAGGTGCTGCGGTCTCCCACAGCCGCCAAGGAATTCCAAAAATTCAAAGTGCGCCCTCGATAGTTGGGATTTTTAACCCAGCGGCCGACAACTCCATTTTCAATAAGACGTCCCCATTCACAACCAAATTGAAACTTATCGCGACGCTGATCGATGGACCAAGACCTATTGACATCCATCCAGATTCCCTTTTCGATCTGGGACAGCATATCCTGAAAACTACTCTGGCCCGGCTCTAAATTAATATTGGCCATGCGATCGATGGGTTGCCGCAGAGGGTCACAGACGCGGGCACAGGCAACTGCGTCCATGTCGACTCTAGCAGAAGAGCGTGCTCCACCCAATGGACGTTGCAAAATGCCTTCTTTGACCAGGTAAGTGGATAATGCCGGAGTCCCCTCATCATCATAGGCATATCCGGCAAGCTCAGATTTTTCATCCGGATCAAACAAAACATTCAGTAAGGGACTACCATATTGAAGTGTGCCAAAATCGGAGAGTTTTACAAAACTCCAACCGGCATAATTTCTTTCGTCACCAAGAATCCGGTCAAGCTCTAAGGGATGTCCGATACTCTCGTGAATTTGCAAGGTCATTTGTGCCGGCGATAGGAGAATATCCATAACCCCGGTTGGACAATCTGGTGCAGCTAACAGCTCCAATGCTTCACCAGAGAGTAAGGCAGCCGTTTCTGGAGTGAAGGCCAATGCCTTCAAGTTTTCATGATGAAGCGCACCCTGCACATATGGACTATAACTGCGTGACTGAACTTCGTGACCGTCACTAGCGGTGACCTCCATAAAAGGCAAACACAAATGCGTTTCTTGATCCTGTTCTGCACCAGCACAGTGAAGAAAAAAACGCCGTTTTTCCATGCTTGCCATGACAATATGACGATCTTTTATCCGTTCATCAATCATCAGCGCATCATCCAGCCATTGCATATAATCGAAGCGCTCTTGCAAAGACATATGTTCTCCCCGTGGGGATTGCCATTGCCCTTTGCTATGGGGTTGAGGCCAATTTGCCGTATCCATGAGACGATAGTTTGCGAGCTGCTCAGCACGCTTTTTTGCACTGATGATAGCTCTATGCAAACCCTCGTCGGTAAGATCGGTGGTTGATGCATAACTCACATTATCTTTTGAACCCAAGGTTATCAGCGCAGCTTTTCGTGTTTCACGCTGAGGGGCAGTAGCGACACCCCGCCGGAGTGAGACGCTCAATTGCGAGCGATCTTCTACCAAAACCGACCAATAAGCACATGACCTCAGCAAGTCCGCAGCGCGATATGCACTCGCTCGTAAACTTTCTGCCGGCGAAAAGCTATGATCTGACATGAACGCACTCCATATTTTACTGCCTTACCAGCAAAGGAAAATGGCAGGCGACCTGATGGCCCGTGCTCAAGGATTGAAGCGATGGTCTCTCACTACTGCAGCGGGCCTCGGCCTTGGGACAGCGGGTATGAAAGGCACAACCTGATGGTGGATTGACGGGTGAAGGCGGCTCACCCACGGGCATGGGCAGATGGGTGGCCGTATTTTGCCGCACCATTGGCGGTAAGGCATCCATTAAAGAAGCGGTATAGGGATGTGCCGGATTGGCAATGAGGGTAGCTGTCGGGGCCACTTCGACGATGCGCCCCAGGTACAGGACGATAATGCTTTGTGCCAGGTAGGACACGGCCCCCAGATCGTGGCTGATAAACACATAACTGAGCCCCATTTCTTTCTGCAAATCTTGTAAAAGATTCAAAATACGGGCCTGCATCGAAACATCCAGCCCGGAGGTCGGCTCATCCAAGACCAGCAGCTGTGGTTCCGTGCTCAACGCCCGGGCGATGGCAAT
Organism: Acidithiobacillus sp. TH-A117; assembly: GCF_057473465.1. Taxonomy (NCBI): domain Bacteria; kingdom Pseudomonadati; phylum Pseudomonadota; class Acidithiobacillia; order Acidithiobacillales; family Acidithiobacillaceae; genus Acidithiobacillus; species Acidithiobacillus sp. TH-A117. The sequence goes on along the minus strand of NZ_JBYCKQ010000029.1, from coordinate 23,357 downwards.
ACGCTGGCGCTGCCCACCCGAATATTGCCCTGGATAGCGATTCATCGCCCGTCGGTCCAAACCCATCCTTTCCAGGAGCGCTTCGGCCTTCTGCCGCCGGGTACTGCTGTTGCCCAGCCGTTGCAGCAACAAGGGTTCCATGATGATCTGCCCTACCGTCATGCGCGCATTCATGGAATCAAAGGGATCCTGAAAAACCATCTGCATCTGCTGACGGTAAGGCCGCATCTTTTTTTCACTGAGTGTGGTCAAGTTTGTACCATTGAGGCACACCTCTCCGGCACTGGGACGCACCAAGTGCAGAATCGCCCGCCCCAGTGTACTCTTCCCGGATCCCGATTCCCCAATCAGTCCGATAGTTTGTCCCTGCTCCAAACCAAAGTGGATATCACTTAAAGCATGAATGGTGCCCTGGCTCTGTCGAAGTAGACCACCCTCTCCCAGCTGAAAGCGCACATCCAGATTTTTGACTTCCAGCCAGTGGCTCATGCTGCACCTCCCACCGGATGAATACAGAAAAAATGGTGGGCATCTGTGCCCGTTCGTTCTGGATACGCCGTCAAACATTCGGGGGTCATGGCCGAACAGCGCTCCGCAAATCGACAACCTCGGGGAAACTCCTGGGGTCGGGGCGGTAGTCCATCAATATCCGTGAGTCGCTTCCCCGCACTTATGAGCCGGGGAATGGCATTCAATAGGGCCTGACTGTAAGGATGGCGGGGCGCCTGAAAAAATTCCTCCGCCGAACCCTGTTCAACCGTTTTCCCTGCATAAAGCACCATCACCTTCTGCGCATACTCCGCCACCAGTGAAAGATCATGGGTGATAAAAATGACGGCCATTCCCTGCTCTTTCTGTATGCGCTGGATCAACCGCAAAATCTGGGCCTGATTGATTACGTCCAGAGCGGTGGTCGGTTCATCGGCAATGAGCAAACGCGGATTACAGGCCAGGGCCATGGCAATCATCACGCGTTGCCGCATTCCCCCGGAAAACTGATGAGGATAATCATCCAGTCGTTTTTCGGCATCAGGAACACCGACTTCTTTGAGTAATTTCAGCGCGTGATCTCGCGCAGCCGATACCGACGCACCACAATACAAGCGATAAGGTTCGGCAATCTGCTGGACAATCGTGAGGCTCGGGTTGAGTGAAGATAAAGGATTCTGAAAAATCATCCCGATTTCTCGACCACGGGCTGTCCGCAAGGCAGCGTTGGATAAGCGGGTCATTTCTGTCTCCCCCAAGCGGACGGAACCACTACTTACACGCCCACCCCACGGTAACAAACCCATCAGTGCCGCAGCCGTCATGGATTTGCCTGAGCCTGACTCCCCCACTAACCCCAGGGTTTCACCCGCAGCTATATCAAAACTGAGGTCTTCAATCACCTGAAAAGCTTTACGCCCGCGCCCGAACGTCACGCTCAGATTTCGCACCTGCAAGCCTGTCGTTGCGCTTGAATAGGATCGCTCTTCGTGATGATGCACTATTCGGTCACTGCGCATGTCCGTTTCCCGCAACGGGATATGGGAACGATGGAGCGCTTTGTCTGTCATGTTAACGGCCCTCCAATCGTGCCAGCAGTCCTTGACCCAGCACATTCATGGCCACAATCGCCAGGAAAATAGCCACCCCAGGAAAGACAATGAGCCACCAGGGGCCAATAATCACCAGTTGCAGTCCATCATTGAGCAAGCCACCCCAGGATGCGTGGGGGGGCTGTATCCCCAGCCCTAGAAAGGACAATCCGGAAAGTGCCAAGATCAGATCCGCGACCATAAAGGTGCCATTCACAATCAGAATCGGCAACATGGAGCGCAGCAGATGCACGCGGGCGATATACAAGGTACTCGCCCCGAACTGCCGGGCGGCCAGCACATAGTCTCTTTCTTTATAGGCCAGCGCCTCATTGCGCACAATGCGGGCCAGCCCCGGCCAGGACAAACAACCCAGGACCAAAATGAGGCTCAAGGTGTTGAGCGGAATAATCGCCGCGAAAAAAATCATCAAGACGATGCCCGGCAGGGCCAGTAGTGCATCCAGCAGACGCATCAATACCTTATCCAGCCAGCGTGGACTCATGGCAGCGATCATGCCATACAAAATTCCCAAAAACATGGCAATCACAGCACCCAGCAAACCGACTTCGAGCGTCGCTTTGCCTCCGTCCATCATCCGGGCGAGCATGTTCCTCCCCAGATTATCGGTGCCAAAGGGATATTGCCAGGAAGGGGCCAACAATAAGTGATTGGCATGAATGGCCAACGGGCTCACCGGGTAAAGTAACGGACCCACCCAGGAAAACAAGAGCAAAAAAACAAACAAGCCCAGACCGGTCCAGGTCATGGGATGACTGTACTGCCCCACCCAATGACGCAAGGAGTCCGTCCAAATTCGCGTAAACATGCCCGGTATGGGACGTGCGACCAGGCTGTTATTCACATTCATATCAGTTGGACTACTACTCATAACGCACCCGTACATCGAGAATACTGTTGGTAAGATCTGCTGCCAGATTGCCGAGAATCGTCAGCACGCCGATGAGCAGCACGATGGCGGATAGGGTGGGATAATCCTGTTCCAGCGCCGAACGCCATAACAGCCAGCCCAGACCGGGGTAATTGAACACACTCTCCGTCAAAATCCCACCGACAAAAATGCCGGGAATCATCATGCCGATCACCGTAACCAGAGGTCGGATGGCATTGCGGAGCACATGATTCACAGCGATGCGCAGAGGCGGCACGCCCCTGGCCCGTGCCGTGCGCACATAGTCCAAGCGATATTCACTCCGGGCCTGATGCCCGAAATAACGGGATAATCCAGCCGTCAACGGCAAGGCAATCGTGATGGCAGGCAGGACCATATGGTGAAAATAACTGCCAATGTTGAGCGCTCCCCCGGCACTCTGATCGCCGCCAATACCACCAGGTGGGAACCAACTCACATAAATAGCGAAAAACAGAATCAGCATGACGCCAATAAAAAACGTAGGAATGGAATAGACAATGATCTGACCGGCGCCTATCAGCACACCCGGCGTGCGTTCTGCCCAATAGCCCTGAAACATGCCAATCAAGACGGAAAAGAAAATCGCAATCACCGTCGCCAGCACATAAAGAATGATGGAATTGGCAAGATAGGATCCCATCAGGGAGGCCACAGGCGCATGCTGGGTGAATGAATACCCCAAATTCCCCTCGAAAAGGTGCTCCCACCAGATGGCATACTGCTGCCAGAGGGGATGATCGAGACCCATTTCCTTATTCAAGGCCGCCACCGCTTCAGGAGTCGCATGCATCCCGAGAATACTGTATGCCGGCCCCCCGGGAGTCGCGTGAATCAGAAAAAATACGATCGTCACCAGCAGAATGAGGGACAATGCAGAGGTCCGCAAGCGATTGAAAATCATGCGTCGCAGCATCAGAAGTTACTCCTGGACTTGATCAGGATGAGCAAAAAACCATTATTTAGCATGACTCACCCATAGATATTGAGGATTAAAACCACCAGAAGGCGTTATGGCGCGACTAACGCCATGAATGTTTTTAGCAGCCATTACAAAAATTTTCATGTTAGGAAGGACAATAACCGGCTGTTGCTCGGTAAAATAGTTTTGAAACTTGTAGAGGGCACTCAATCCTGGAGTCACCCGAATTTTAGCCATAAGTGAATCCATTTCATGGTTACAATAATGATAACTGTTCTGAACCCCGCCACATTTGAAAATAGACCCACCCGTGGGAAAGCCGGTTTGTGACCAAGCCAGATAGACAGCTTGCCATTTCTTACTATGAGGATCAATCATTTGTGCATAAACTTCATTAAATGGCATCTCTCTGAGTCGTACCTGAATGCCCACTTTAGCAAACATGGTTGCCAATAATGTAGGTCCTCGAACCATGGAGGGCGGCATATACATGGTGAAAGCCATTTTTTGACCATTTTTTTCACGTATACCATCAGGACCACGATGCCAGCCTGCTTCGTCTAACAGCTTGTCAGCCAGTTCCGGGTTGTAGGCGCCGTGTTTGAGCAGGGACTTAGCTTCAGGAGACAAATAAATGGGTGGATTACCGGGTATCAGACCATAAGCACGCGAACCATAACCGTAATTCATCACATCAATCATCAAATCTTGATTAACGGCATGCATCATAGCCTGACGAACCAATAGATTATTAGTAAATGCAATTTTTGGGTTCAAAAGGTTGAATCCCAGATAGTTAAATCCCCATATCGGACCAACAATCGTTAAATGGTCATTCGTTAACTGTTTACGCGCTGGATACAATGAGGCCGGCAAATTACCCAATTGTACTGCATTACTTTTCAATGCAAAAAATACACTGGCATTAGAGTTCAGAAACTGGAAAATCAAACGACTAATATGTGCCTTGTCAGGTCCACTATAGGCTTTGTTAGGAACAAAACTGGCATATCTCCCAGGATGAAAACTTTGCAAACGAAAAGGACCATCCACAACAGAGTAAAATTGTGGATTGGTCATATTATCGTTCATCTGCTTAACCGAATAATGCTCCCAGCTATGTGCTGGATAAGGATTGAAATAGGACAATCCCGACAATTCAAACCAACGGGGATTAACCGATTGCTTGGTAATCACTCTAAAGGAAAAAGGACCCAACACCTTAAAAGATTTAATATCATTTGGAAAACCACCACTGTCCCATCCTGGATACAATGGACCAAGTTTCATTAACATTTTATAAGTATATGATATATCCGCTGTAGTAACCGTTACACCATCAGACCATTTCCAATGCCTGTGCAGATATACGGTAAAGCTTCGGTGCTTCGGACCCACTACAACCTTTTTGGCAACGCTCAACTTGAAGTTGATCTTGAAATCACGATTCACCCAAAACAGAGACTGGTACATCAAGCCCTCTGCCTCGGAATCATAGGCAGAAGATGTGAGGAAGGGATTAAAACCATTCATCGCAGCAGGGGGAGCCAATCCTACTCCTGGAACAGTAACAATAGTACCACCATTCTGAATCTTTGCAGGAACACTTGCATAGCAGTCAATCGCCACGATGAAGATGACGAAAAACAGTACCAACTGTTCAACTTTGATTTTATTCACGAAGAGGCACTCTCTTCTAACAACAGAAGTATATTCTTATGGACAAAACCTGCGGACATCATATATCCATAAAAAATAATGTAATATTTATAAAAACTCTTAATAATGAACAATTGACTACACTCCGTAGACCATTTGTGCCGGACCAACATAAAGCAAACTTCATACCTGCAATGGCGGTTGCATGCTTATCAGCACTCAAGCAAAACCCAACTAACCTTTTTCTTTCAGATGGATAGAAAAGATGTTGGGAGCTATAATAAAAACATACAAAGAATCCCTTCTGCTGTTACCGCCTACTCAAGGACAGCATTCTGCCCGAAATTTAATTCTCGCACCACTATAGTGCACCTTATTCGAGCTTTAACAAGCTCGGCCCAAACTGCACAAAAGCATTTTATCATTTATTATCATGCTAGTATGTTATTTTTAATGCCAGTACCATATATAGACTTAGTATATATTCAAGCCTTGCCATTTAATGCTACCACCAGCTATCAAGAGGCTTACATATCAAACAATTAATTCATATTCAGTCAGTTGGAAATATTTCTAAGCAATATATACCTTAATTTTTGATGACCGGCTCACTCGACATACTACTGATGCACCATTTGAAAGCAGCAGCATCTTGGTATGCACCAAAAGAGACAACAAATCGTACAGTCATTCTCTTTGGTATAGCTCAAAAACAACGAGACCTCCTAGAAAAATTCACATATAAAATGTTTTTCTCATTATTTATCATAAGATTGAAATTTTTTTGATAAAGATTATCATTATTTTTAAATATAAAAGACATAGCTATTGTCGTAATGGCACAACAGTTGCTATACTCAAAGGTCTAAGTTTATCAGCCTGCACATTTTTACTGTTTCGCAGTCCACTGTTAAACATTAGAAAACTCTTATTCATTGGAGAAAAACTATGCATTCAAACCCGAGCAACCTTCAAAGCAAAGTTAGACAGTCTGTAACGCGCATGCCACAAAGCAGCAAGCTGATACTAGTTGCAACTATGTTAGCCCTTTATCCTAGCTTGAGCACCGCAGCCTTTGCGGCCACAGACAACGCTACTGTCAGCAGCCCGTCAAAGCAGGATACAGTTGTCAAGCTCAAGGAAATCAAAAAGAAATATGAACGGCTATTAGTTGGCGAACGCAACATTGCATCAGCCATGTCCGTCATTGGGCCTACCCAAATCAAGCATTCAAGCTCTGCTGAAAGTATCTACAGTCTTCTGAAGCAAACGCCTTCGGTGAACGAATACCAACAGAATGTTGGGCCTGGTACCCCAGTGTTGACGGTTCGTGGTGTCCGTATGAGTCAGCTGGCACAGACCCTGGATGGCATTCCCATGACCGACCTGCTGTCAGGGGGACAAGGAGCCTATCTCAGCAACAACGTTGGCACCATCATCAGTAACGGCCAGATATCGGGCATTCATGTCTACCCTGGCGTCGCCCCACCTGATCGTGGTGGTTTTGCGACCGTAGGCGGAACAGTGTCCTACAATACCAAAACACCGCCCGAAAAACGCTATGCGGATATATTCACCAAAGTGGGGTCATTTTCCACAGATACCTATGGTTTTGATGCCAGCACTGGTAAAATTCCTGGCACGGATGGGCTCCGCATCTATACCCGTTTGAGCCAAACCCAGACAGACGGTTATATCCAGAATACACCCGCCCGCTATACGGATTTTCTCTTTACCGCTATCAAGCCCTATGACTACGGTTTATCAAAGGTAACCGGTACGGTGATCTACAATACGGCCCACGGTTACTTGGTCAGTGCGCCTAATGCGGTAGCCCAGCTGGATAAATACGGTATTTTTTATAACTACCCCTTGTCTGAGGCCAGCACTTTCCAGAGAAACAGCTATCTTACAGCAATACTGGGAGACAGCACCTATATCAATAGTCATCTGGTCATTGGTGCAAAAGCTTTTTTTATACACAAACATAACTACTTAGCAGGATATTTGGCTCCGAATTACATTACTCCTGACTATCCTTATCAAGTAAACTTCAATAATCCATATTCAGGATATGGACCTTTAGTTCCCACCACAGCTTCACCTGGTGTTATTCCTCATACATATAATCCTGTTGCTGTATTTGGTAGTTATCACGCTGGTGAAGCCGCACAAATCAACATTAGTGGGGACACTACAATTGGTATAGCGCCTAAAATTAATATTTTCATTCCTCATAACGACATAACTATCGGTGGTCTAGTAGCGCAGGAGACTGCGGGACCAGGAGGAGGAAATTATTTTTATGGTACATTAGACATGCCACAAATTTATGGGTATAACTCCTATGGAAATCCTTCCTCGCCAACCAATGCCAAGCAGCAAAGAACAGTCTACAGCGGTTATCTATCTGACAAAATCAATTTGATTGATAATAAGTTACATATAGAGCCTGGCGTAACGCTAACAGGTGTAAGTACCAGTAATTACGTTCCTGTTAATCAATACGGCACGCCACCCAATGCTTACACTTTGTCCAACTACGACAAAGAGGTGTTACCCTACCTTGGTTTATCTTATGACATTACGCACAAGATCATTGCTTATGCCAGTTATGGTAAGGGTGCTCGTTTTGCACCTGTAGACGACTATATTCTTGGTCCATCAGGTAGTACCACGGTTGCACCAGGTCCTGAAACGGTAAACGCTTATGAGGCTGGTCTGCGCTATGTGGGGAAACATCTCTATCTAAATTTTGATGGTTTCTTGCAAAATATGCATGGGATGTTTTCGTTTTACACCAACTACCTTACTGGCTTCTCGCAATATGCCAACGTAGGTGAAGAGCAGATGAAAGGCTTAGAATTTGCCGGCAAATATGAAATCAATCCTGAGTGGACAGTATCAGGCCATGTCTCCTATACTAATGCCCAATACATGAATAGTTTCTCTGCCAATGTGACCCCATTTGAAGGGCAATATGGTTATGTATTTGCAGGAGACCCGCTCGCTTCCGTGCCCAACTGGCTGGCGGGGTTGCGCGTTGGATATCATCAGCACAACTTCCACGCGGCTTTGATTGAGTCGTACACCGGGCCGCAAGTAACCACTTATGACCTACCGCCGACTGAATCGAATCCTCTGTTGCAAGACGCAACCACTCCTAACCCCGGTGTCAAGCTTGCTCCTTATTTCCTCACCAATCTGCAGGCCAGTTATAAAGTGCCTATCCACAAGGATCATTTATCGTCAGTAACTGTTAGTTTGAATATTGATAATCTTTTGGACAATCACTACTACCTGCACTACTATCAGGCATATAAGGAATATGCTTTTGAGGCAGTTGGAAACCCCTATGCCGAAGCTTACCCAGGGATGCCGAGGTTTATTGAGTTAGGTCTTTCCGGACGCTTCTCATAATTCTGCATCTTAAGATTGCCTTTGACCCGGATTTTTATCCGGGTCATTTTTTAGTACTCAGAAATCCGAGATATAGATGTGAATTCCAGTAATATAGAAATATTTATACAAACACTAGTAACTCTGTTTGTGCTGATGGATCCCATTGGTATTGTTCCTATATTTGTGGTACTTACTAAAGACCAAAGCAGCGAACAACAAAAATCGACAGCTAAACATATTTCTTTGGTTGTAGTTTTAGTATTGATTATAAGCACACTATTTGGCAATGATATTCTTTCATACTTTTACATTGGTATTGCAGAATTTAAAGTCAGTGGCGGGCTTCTGCTTTTACTCATGTCCATACAGATGTTAACTACTGACAATATCAGCACGGTTTTTGCTAAAGGCGCATCACAATCCTATAATAGTGGTCGCTTGGTTACCCCCTTGGGAATCCCTCTACTTGCAGGTCCTGGGGCCATTGGTACAGTGATTATTTATGGTCAAAATGCACACAGCTTTTTGAGTTACGGATTAATATTGATAGATGTTTTAATTGCTTCATTTACAGCTTATATTGCTATGGCAAATGCCCATCATATTGCGCGCTTTTTAGGAGAGATCGGCATCGAAATTATTACAAAGATAGCAGGACTTATTCTGGGAGCAATCGCCATACGTTTTATTTGTCAAGGCTTAATCCAGTTGCTACCTGGACTCAACTAACGGGATAATTATTAATGGATATCTCCATCATTGGAGCCAATGGCAGTACGGGTAAACACATAGCCAATCGCATATTATTGGAGCGAATTCTTCTGCCTACTGATCGATTACAATTAGTAGGTAGGGCAAAAGGAACCAGCGGACAAGCATTGTATGGATTTCGACAGGATCTGAAAGATGCATTTGCAGAGCGTTGTCCCATTATTGATATTGCATTACATCCCGAAGAAGTGGTTGCAGATATTATCATCATGACCGCCGGATCGACCATTCAAGCCCATAATAATCCGGACGCCCCACCACCCAGCCGAGACGAATTGGCCATATATAATCAACAAATTGCTATCCCCTATGCCGAAGCAATAGCAAAATATGGTCATGGTCATGAGGTGGTTATAGTCGTCACCAACCCTGTCGAATTGATTGTTGAAATTTTTTCGCAGCGTTATGACCGACACAGAGTGGTTGGAATGGGTGCATATCAGGATAGCCTACGCTTCCGTCGAGAAGTGGCTCGCTCTGTTAATGTATCACGTGAAGCTGTTCATGCTATGGTCCTGGGTGAGCATGGTGACGGTATTGTTCCCGTATGGAGCGGCGTCACCATTCAAGGTTTCTCCGACAATGAAACGCAACGTGCAATTCGCACAGTTCGTAGCAGCATCAAAAGTATAGATTTTCCACAGACCTTACTTCGCATGCGTAATGAGATCATAAAAATCGCACAAAAAGGCGACTTAGCCGAAGCTTTTCAGTTTTTTGATAAACTTCCTCCAGACATTCGAATTATGGTAGGTCCATTTCTAACCCTATTTTCTGGCACAAAAACCGATATTGCAACAGCAAATGCTACTATTGATTTTATTAAATCCATGCTCAGTGGTAAAGATACTGTGATTGCAGCTCAAGTATCATTGGACAGAGAATTCATGAACGTTACCGCCCCTATAGGTGCCCCGGTAATTATCAGCCCTAAGGGATGGGATGCCGTTTACCCTATCTCTCTGTCTGATGGTGAACAATACCTATTTCTTGAAACCGCACGATCCATACAGGAGAAAATGCAAGTATGGAAAGTCTAGAAAATGAACCACTCCCGGAACAAGTGATCATATTGATCGTTCGCGATCAACCAGGAACCTTGTTCCAGATTTCTGCTGTATTCTCTAATCGTGGCATATCCATGAGTAGTATTCAGCTCCATGAGGAGTCTATTCCATGCAACGGCAAACGCTGTACTCGCTTGATCATACGTTTCTTCGGTGAAGAGAGTCGAAAAAAAATCATCATTCGTTTGCTTTCAAGGCTTGACTGTGTGTTAGAATCTGACGATTCTGGTTAGCTGACAAAGTTTACGAATTTCGACTTTTCATATTTTTCATATACTAAACAAAACAATAGAGGTGATTAAGTGGGTGAAGCTACCCCCCCCCAGGTTCCTGAGAAACCTTCACGCTGGAGCTATCAAGGACAATCCAAAAGTTTCCGATATGCCATTATCAGCGCTCTGGCTGTTGAAGTTGCCTTGGTGGCAGGACTCATCTTGCTCTCCCACCAGCAGGTAAAACCCAAGAAACCACCTAAAGTGATTAGCGTACAGATTGTGCACATTCCACCGCCGCCTCCACCACCCAAGCCTAAAGTGAAGCCTGTGCCGCACCCGCCAAAACCGGTAAAGTTGCCGATTCCGGTAGTGCATCATCCGGCTCCTCTACCTGTTAAACCGCCGACTCCGCCAACACCTCCGCCTCCGCCAAAGCAGGTCGTGAAGACGCCGCCACCGCCGGTTAAAACACCTCCACCTCCACCACCCCCTGCACCAGTATATAGTGGGGTGGGAGTTTATGGCTCTGGAGCGAGGGCACAGGTGAGAAACAACGTACATGTTTCAGCCATAATCAAGAGATTAGGGTTGAAGGGAACTGTCATCGTTAGTTTCAAGCTGAATCCGTCCGGTGGCAAGGCTCTGGATGTTCAAGTCGTGGGAGGTTCACAAAACCCTCTATTGCGGAAAGCGGCTATTGCAGCAGTAGCTAATAGCACTTTTCCGGCCTTTACCAGCCATATGCCTCCACATACCCTATCCTTCACTGTCCCAATAGACATTACGTGAATTTATTGAATTTGCCATTAAGAGGAACTTAATTCCATGTCATTCCAATATATCATCCATCTCGCCAATTACTCTGATGGAGTTCTTTATGTACTTGCCATTCTGTTTCTGATCGAATTGGCAGTTATTTTTGATCGCGCGTGGTTTATGCGTTCGGCCTTACGCAAGGGAAAAAGCATTATTCATCAACTCTCAGAGGTAGGTAAGCTTAGCAGCGAAAAATTGGAAGAGTTGATGCAGGAAGCCAAGGGCCAACCAGAAGAACAAATTATCACCGCAGCTTATCGACATATGGATTTGGTGCACCATTATGGAAGTGCCAGAGGCGAAGCCTTTGATAATCGTCTTGATGAAGCTATTTTTATGACCACACCATTTCTGGATAAACGATTGTGGATTCTTGACACAACAGTTACGTTAGCTCCTTTGTTAGGGTTGTTTGGTACCATTCTTGGCATGTTCCATGCCTTTTCAATTTTAGCAGCTCCAGGCCATGCACCTACACAGGTCACTGGTGGTGTCGCAGATGCGCTGATTGCTACTGCCTCAGGCTTGTTTATTGCCATGGTTGGCTTGATCACCTTCAATGCATTTAACAATGCTATCGACAAAACCATCCAGCAGCTGGAGTCTATAAAGCTATTACTGATTAACCGCTTGGACGGGGCCCCAAATAAAAGCTGATCAGTCATTTGAAATATTCAGGAGCTAATCATGATTCCACGTCGAAGAAATAGTAAAAAAGGTCGCGTCGAAATTATTCCAATGATCGACGTTATGCTCTTTTTACTGGTCTTTTTTATTATGATCACTTTACAAATGATCACTGACAAAGGCCTCAAACTTCAGTTACCGACCTCTAGTACGGCAAAAGAGTTGCCACACCCGCATTTTGTGATCAATATAGAGAAAACCGGTAAGGTTATTGTCAAAGGTAAAGAGATGTCTCTGGATCAATTGCAGGGTTTTCTTAGTGCTGATGGTGATGTAGAGCATACCCAAGTGACTATAGCCGCAGACAAAGTGGTGCCATTCCAGCAATTTGTGCATGTGATGGATACGTGCCAAAAAGCCGGCGTAACGCAAATTGGCATAGCCACAAAGGCTACATAATCAATATGCCCATGGTCGAAATGAACATGGACGGGTTGGTAGGGCCCAGTCATCACTATGCTGGGCTCAGCCATGGAAACCTCGCCTCTACCCACAATGCTTATCAAATAGCCAATCCCAGGGCTGCTGCATTACAGGGTTTGGACAAGATGCGCTACTTGTCCGACTTAGGTTTGGTCCAGTGTGTGTTACCTCCTTCCTCAGCACCTAGACTCTATTTACTCAAAGCTCTGGGATTTTCAGGATCAAACGCTAAAATCATTGGCGACTGCGCGCGAGCCTCACCTGAATTACTTAGCTCAATTTATTCATCATCTGCGATGTGGGCTGCAAATGCGGCATGCGTCTCATCATCAATAGACACCCGGGATCGAAAAACTCACTTTACACCAGCCAACCTCAGCAGCACATTTCATAGATCATTAGAAACAATAGATACTTCTAGATTTATTAAAATGTTTTTTTCTAGCGAGGATTTTTTTGTACATCATTCAAGCCTGCCAAATCACCCTAATTTCGCAGATGAAGGTGCGGCTAATCATTGTCGATTATGGTTTGAAAATGATGCGCCAGGAATATCTCTTTTTATTTATGGACGTTCTTCGTTTAATCAATTAACAAGTCAGCCACAAAAATTTCCTGCTCGCCAGACTCTTGAAGCTTCCCAGGCTATTGCCAGATCACATTGCCTAAATCCAGACCTGTGTTTTTTTGTTCAACAAAATCCAGAAGCTATCGATCAGGGCGCATTTCATAACGATGTAGTCTCTGTTACTCATAAAAATATTATGTTTTGTCATGAACAGGCGTTTCAGGGGCAAAGCAATCTACGGCAACAGCTCACGGATATTTTTGCTACTCGCGAAGAGAAGTTGTATTGGATTGAGGTTCCAGCACGACGTATTACTCTGGCAGAAGCCATTAAAAGTTATATATTTAATAGTCAAATAATCACAGCAGATAATAAAATCATTTTAATTGTTCCGAATGAATGCCGTGAAAACATTAAAGTCTGGAATTATCTTAACGAACTAATTTTAGACCACCACTGTCCTTTTACTGAAATTAAAACTATTGACTTGAGTCAATCCATGCGAAATGGAGGAGGACCTGCCTGCTTGAGACTCCGAATACCCTTAACTACCGAAGCCTTAAAAACAGTACATCCTGGGATACTTTTTAGTGCGCAACTTGATAAAAAATTAAGATCATGGGTAAATCAATACTATCGTGATCGACTTCATATCGAAGATCTTGCTGATCCTTTATTGCTTAAAGAAACGCAAGAAGCGCTCTTTTCCCTAGGAACCATACTGCAAACAAATGCTCTTTATGATTTTTAATATTTATTTTTAACTTACAACATTTTATGTATATACGTCCCGTGAAAGAAAACGACTTAGATGCGCTTTTTTTATTCTTGCATCAATCAAAAACTGAGCTTACCAGTCTTCCAAAAAACAAAAATTCTCTTGCAGAAAAAATAGCGCAATCCAGCGCCAGTGAAAAATGTCAGGAGTTAGCCGATTGGCATCGATGTTTAATGGTCCTTTATGATCCTGTAAATGATACTATAGCTGGCATTAGCGGTCTTGAGCGTGAGAAATCATGTGCTCCACATTATATTATAGATCAAACTAATAAATGCCTCAGAATTTCAACATCAGCAGTCAGCCCCATAAAACTAGGATCTTTGCTTATTCATGAAAAATATCGCAATTATGGACTTGGTGGATTACTTTCAAAAGCTCGTTTCCTGTATCTTGCCAATTTTTCACATCCCATTGCTGACCACATTCATGCTGAACTTAGAGGTTGGGTAGACAATAATGGTAGGAGCCCTTTTTGGGAAAAAATCAGTAGTTCATTCTATGATGGAAGCTTCTCAAGCATTGATCAGTATCGTGGGACTCATCCAGAAATATTTTTTGAAAGCCATATTGCCGCGCATAACATTCCTTTTTATCTAATTGAAGATGATGTGAAACAAGTGATAGGTACGGTACATAAAGATACTGAAAATGCCAAAAGAATGTTGGAAAAAGAGGGTTTTACACACACAGATTGTGTAGACATACTTGATGGAGGACCTATCCTGAAGTCCACTTTAAAAAATGTCTTTTCCATTAAAAAAAGCAAACTTTTTTCTGTAAGCACCAACCGCGAAAATGAAAAAATATCTGAAACATGGATGATATCCAATATTAAGGTAAACGGATTTCGCGCTGGTTTATATCCAGCCGCACATCGCTCTGGTCAACTATATGTTCACCCACAGACACTTGCTGCTTTAGAATTAGATCCAGATGATCTTGTTCGCGCGGTTCCCAAAAACGCTGCTCATCAGAGGTAAAATCATGATTGAAATCTGCATTGCAGATTACCACAACCCACATCATTGTTTAGCTATTCGCAAGCTCATTGATCAATATGCCAGAGATGATATGGGACAAGGAGCCCCCCTACGCCAAGAAGTCTATGATAATTTGATAGATAATCTTGCGATTCGTTCGTGGATTCATATTTTCATGGCAGTTGATGGACAGGCAATAGTCGGCATCGCTGTTTGTATTGAGGGCTTTTCCACTTTCAATGGCGCATCCTTGTTGAATATCCATGATGTTTATGTAATCCCGGAGTTTCGCCGTCACGGTATAGCCCGCAAACTCTTTACCCATATTGAGAATCATGCGTGCAAACAAGGATTTTGTAAGTTAACACTTGAAGTTTTGGAGGGTAACTTGCCTGCACAAGAAACCTATCGATCTTTCGGATTCAAGCCTTACACTATCAATGAAAGTGGTGGTGTCGCCCAATTCTGGCAAAAATATCTCATTTGACCCTTGGACTTGTCATCACCGCCATCCATGCCCCAGAATCAAATACCATGACGACCACGACCATGAATCCATTGCTGGATACCCTGCAGGCTTACCCTTTTGAGCGGCTGCGGCGCTTGCTTGCTGGCATCACGCCCCCAGACAGGGAGCCCATTGATTTTTCCATCGGCGAACCCCGCCATCCCGCGCCGGCGATCGTCAGTGAAGCCATTATCGCCCATCTCCATGGACTGACCGAGTATCCCAAGGTTCTGGGAGATTTACGCCTGCGTCAGGCCATTGCCCAATGGGCCACCCAACGCTTTCACTTACCTGCAGGTTTTCTCGACCCCGAAACCCAGGTCATACCGGCCAACGGCAGTCGTGAAGCATTATTCAGTATCGCCCAAGCCGTGCTGTCTGCCTGTGCCAAGCCGCAAGCGCTGGTGTTGCTGCCCAATCCCTTTTATCAGATTTATGAAGGTGCGGCCTTGTTAGCCGGAGCAGAACCCTATTATCTGAACTGCGGGGAAAGCGGCCAGCCGAATTTCCAGGATATTGACGAAACCGTCTGGTCTCGATGTGCGCTGCTCTATATCAACTCGCCCCATAATCCTACGGGAGCCACGCTATCCCTCGAAACCTTGCGCTGGCTGATCAATAAAGCCCGTCATCATGGATTTGTTTTGGCTGCGGACGAATGCTACAGCGAATTATATACCGGGAATGAGGCCCCTTCCGGGATTCTGGAGGCAGCCGCCCAGACCGGCAGACTCAGCAATGTGCTGGCTTTTCATAGCCTTTCCAAGCGATCCAGTATTCCGGGGGCGCGCAGTGGTTTTGTGGCTGGCGATCCCGACATCCTCAAAGCCTTTGTGCTGTACCGGACTTATCTGGGTGCCGCCATGCCGCCTTTTATTCAGGCAGCCTCCATCAGTGCCTGGCAGGATGAAACCCATGTCGTCCAGACCCGTGCCAGCTATACCGAAAAATTTGCCGCTGCCCAAAGTATTCTTGGTGGTCACTTGCCCGTCGATATCCCTGCCGGTGGATTTTACCTGTGGCCGCAGGTTGGTAATGGCGAAGCTTTTGTCAAAGCTCTCTACGCCGCAGAACATGTGCGCTGTCTGCCCGGCGCCTATTTATCCCGGGACGCCCAGGGCTGCCACCCGGGTCAGGAGCGGGTGCGGATAGCCCTGGTGGGCAGTCATGAAGATTGTGTGGAAGGACTGCAGAGAATTCGCCATTTTCTGGAAACCCATCCACTATCCTCATTTTCTATTTGAATCACTTATGAAAATCACTTATGAAGGAGTTGTCGTGAGCCTGAGTCTTGAAACCATTATTGATGCTGCCTGGGAAAACCGTGCGGAAATTTCCCCCAAACAAGCCCCGGCCGACGTACGCGATGCGGTCCATCAGACCATTGAGGGTTTGGACAAAGGCGTCCTCCGGGTTGCCGAAAAACGGGACGGGCAATGGGTCACCCATCAATGGATCAAAAAAGCCGTGCTCCTGTCCTTCCGGCTGCATGACAATAGCCGCATTCCCGGCGCTGAAACCAATTTTTATGACAAGGTCCCCGGTAAATTTGCCGACTATAACAGTAATGATTTCCGTACTGGCGGCTTTCGCGTAGTTCCGCCCGCTACCGCCCGTCGCGGTGCTTTTATTGGCCGCAACTGCGTGTTGATGCCCTCCTTCGTCAACATCGGCGCCTACGTGGACGAAGGCACCATGGTGGATACTTGGGCTACGGTCGGTTCCTGTGCCCAGATCGGTAAAAACGTGCATCTCTCCGGCGGTGTCGGCATTGGTGGTGTTCTGGAACCACTCCAGGCCAATCCTACCATCATTGAAGATCACTGCTTTATTGGTGCGCGTTCCGAAGTCGTCGAGGGCGTTATTGTCGAAGAGGGATCAGTCATCTCCATGGGCGTATTCATCGGCGCCAGTACCAAAATTTTCAACCGTGCCACAGGCGAAATCAGCTATGGCAGGGTTCCCGCCGGCTCTGTCGTGGTTTCCGGCAGTCTACCGGCTAAAGACGGCAGCTACAGTCTTTACTGCGCAGTTATCGTCAAACAGGTAGATGCCAAAACCCTGAGCAAGGTGGGCATCAACGCCATCCTGCGGGATATCTGAAGGAAGTTTTATCCATGACCAAAAGCACTGTGCTGGCTCTGGCCGAGGACCTGATCTCCAGGCCTTCCGTCACCCCCGAAGATGCGGGCTGTCAGGACCTGATGATCGCCCGTCTGGAAGCCTTGGGTTTTCGTATCACTCGCCTGCCAGCAGGCGGGGTGCAGAATTTCTGGGCCGAGCACGGCACTTCTAGCCCCTGCCTCTGCTTTGCGGGCCATACTGATGTTGTCCCCGCCGGCCCCCTGGACGCTTGGCACAGCCATCCATTCAGCCCGAGTATTCGCGACGGCATGCTCTACGGGCGTGGCGCCGCAGACATGAAAGGCAGTCTTGCAGCCATGCTCGTGGCTGCTGAAGCTTTTGTAAATGCTCATCCCGACCATACCGGGCGGCTGGCGTTTCTGATTACTTCCGACGAAGAAGGCATAGCCACCCATGGTACCCGCCATGTCGTGGACTGGCTCCGGGATCAGGGCACGAACATTGACTGGTGCGTCGTCGGGGAACCCTCCTCCGAGGAACAGCTAGGCGATGTCATTAAAAACGGGCGGCGCGGCTCCCTCAATGGACGCCTGACCGTACAGGGTATCCAGGGGCATGTGGCCTATCCCGACAAGGCCGACAACCCTATTCATCGGGCCTTTCGCCCTCTCGCAGACCTGGTCGACCAGTCCTGGGATGCTGGCAATGACTTTTTTCCACCGACCCGCCTGCAATTCTCCAATATTCATGCGGGCACCGGTGCAAATAATGTGATCCCGGGGCAGCTCAGCGCTGACTTCAATTTTCGTTTTTCCACAGAATCCACCCCCGAATCCTTGCAGACCGGTGTCCATCAGATTCTGGATGCTGCGCAGATCCATTACCAGATTGACTGGCAGCTATCCGGCCCCCCCTTTTTTACGGCTCCTGGCCGGCTGGTCGCGGCCACTCAACAAGCCTTGCAAACAGTCCTTGGACATGAAGCCAAACTATCCACCGGCGGCGGCACTTCCGACGGTCGTTTTATTGCCCAACTGGGTGGACAGGTAGTCGAGTTGGGTCCCGTCAACAGCACCATTCACAAACTTAATGAATGTGTGGCAGTGAGCGATCTGGAAGACTTATCCCGGATTTACACGGAAATCATGCGGAATTTGCTCGACACAGGCATTGCTGAATGAGTAAATACGTCAAAAGCAGCTGTTATGTTCTCCTGAGTGCTGGCACGTTGTTGATGGGTGGCTGTGCGGGAGTCAACCAGGCTCCTTCCGGTGCAGTATCTCCTTCCGCCGCACCCAGCTGCAATGCCGCTGCGCCCAACCTGCGGGCAGCCTACAACCGCCCGTATCAGATTCATGGGCGCTTTTATCATCCACTGCAAAGTGCCGCTGGCTATCATGTGCGGGGACTAGCTTCCTGGTATGGCTGGGAGTCCGGATCCACAACATCCATGGGCACGGCGTTTCGACCGAGAGCTTATACGGCTGCCAGTCGCGTCCTGCCCCTGCCTACCTGTGCCCGGGTGACCAATCTCGGCAATGGCCGCAGCATTGTGGTGCTGGTCAATGATCGCGGACCTTTTGTAGATGGCCGCAGCATGGACCTCTCCTACGGTGCCGCTGCCGCTCTGGGTATGACCAAACAAGGCACGGCGCCGGTAGAAATCTTTGCCCTGGCCCCCTCCTCCGGCATCGTTACCGGGACGACCGTTTCCTCACCGGCGTCCGGCAACCAGGCTCCGAACGGCCAGGAACAACCGACCCAAACCTATTTACAAACCGGGGCCTTCCAGTCCCTGAATCACGCCACTGTAGAACGCAACCGGCTCCATGCAGCAGGTTTCCGGGATGTACTGATCGTCCCCGGGCTGGTCAAAGGTCAGACCTATTACAAAGTACAGGTAGGCCCGCTTCCCGATAACATTGCTGCTGTCAAAGCGGTCGCTGCCATGAAAAAAATGGGATTCCATGATTTTTATCCGGTGGAACAATAGGGCGTTTGTTCATGCCTGACTTCATCTGGCCGAATTTTTATATTGTCGGTGCGGTGAAAAGCGGTACCACCTCTCTTTATGCGTATTTAAAACAGCATCCCCAGGTTTTTCTGCCGGAGATGAAAGAACCGCATTATTTTACCCGGATCAAACCCGCCCCCGAACAGGATCACCTCATCCAGCGGGTATCCAGCCTGGAGGAATACCAGCATTTATACCGAGGATCCGAACACTTTTCCTGCGTAGGCGATGCCAGCCCTTCCTATCTCTGGTGCCCCGAAGCTGCCGAACGTATTTATCAGGTCCGGCCTGATGCACGTATTATCGTCATTCTGCGCGATCCGGTGCAGCGCGCCTACGCCCAATACCTCATGGATCATAATGAAGGCGTCATCGACCTGCCCTTTTTAGAAGCACTGCAAAAAGACTGGACTCGTCCGGACAAGGGTTGGGGAATATCCCAGTTGTATCTGGAACTCGGCCAATACGCCGGGCAAATTGCCAGATACCAGCAACGCTTTGGCACTGCGAACGTACTTGTCTGCCTGCTGGAAGATCTCCACAAAAACCCGGAGCAGACTCTCATGGTCATCACCCGATTTTTGGGCATTAATTCACAGGCCATTCATACCATGGATCTAAAATCCATCCATAATGCCTATCGTTTGCCGCGTGGAAACTGGGCACGCCGACTCGCCAGCCACCCCATCAGCCGCCGCATTGGCGAACAATTTTTTCCGCGCCGTTGGGGAGATTATATCTGGCGTCACTATTTCCTGATGGAAAGTCCCAAACCCCCTATGGACCCCGAAGCGCGCCAGTTTTTACAGACTTTTTACGAACCGGAAATCCAGCAACTGGAACAGTTACTGGGTCGGGCGCTTCCCGAGCTCAGAAAATCATGGAAAATAGACACCCAAACTGTACCCTGACAGCTCCTTGATGAAAAAAAGCTCCTCCCATCCAGCATTACTGCAGCGCGAGAATAACCGGAACTAATGCGCTTAGCAGGATGACTAAACCAGGAACAGGATTAAAATCGCACTATAAGCAAAGCACCAAGGACGGAAAAAGACCATTATGCTGATATCGGCCCCCCCCACCTCTGCAACAATATCCAGTGCACCGCAAGTATTACTACACGCCCGGGAAACCCGAAAAATCCTGATACGTCTGCACTATCTTCCCCTCATCCCGCTGGATTTTCTGGGTTTGCATGGTCATATTCACCGCAACTATGCCTGGCGCTTCAAAATTCCCCGGGCACTTCAGGCATTAGCGGCTTCCGACTCCTGGCAGGACCCCTGGAATCCGCTGGTCCTGGGAGCCTTGTACCAGTTTGAAGCGGTCCATAATTTGCCCGTGGTTCCAGGAAGCATGGGCATACGTGGCTTGCCACTCAACATTGAAAAAGCCCTGCTCCATGCCCGCAAAAAGGATCCTGACCCCTGGACCTGGATATTGGTGACCAAATTTCCACGACCGGAAGAAATTCATCTATTCATGGGTGGCCATGGCTGGATTTTTCAGAGCAAGGCCAATACCGGGGTCATGCATGCTACACCTGACGGGACCTGGCCGGTTTACGCCCGGGATACCCATACTGCCATGATCGGCCGCTTTCCCATTCCTGTTCCCAAGGCACAGGTGCGGCTTTATGAAGCTGCCAAGTCGGCAGGCTACGTCCTGCAATCGGTACATTACGCGCGTTATCATCATCACTGGGTGCAGTATCAGCATTATGATGATCCGGATATTCGCTGGGTCAATTATTTTGATCGAGGACGTGCCGTGCATTTTTATCCCCGGGCAAGTTATGGCTTTCCGCAAAGTGCGGGGTGCGTAGAACTTCCCAAAGGTGCCGCCCGGAAAATATATGGACTTATTCACTACGGAACCCCGGTTACCGTCAGCCATGCTGCCATTGGTCCCTGGGATCCGCCCGGCAGCACCAATCTGCATGCGCCGCTGAATATCAAACACCTGCATCTGACTTACCGGGAAGTACCCGGCAAATCATCGGCACGCAGCGTCGACCTGCAATTAGTGGAAACTGCTGTCCCCACTCAACCCTGAGTTCCTGAGCGCTATAGCCAGATTAAGTATCTTTTCCCCATAGCATAAAGGGTCAGGTCATCTGCAAGCTGGCGACAGGCGCAGCAAGGCAGCAGCTTCCGGCATCACTGGCGGGCTGCCTGAGCAAGCTGCGTATCATTGATTTTCACCTTGGCATGTTGGCGCAGGTCACTCAAGTAGGCCGCCGACAACAATCTACCCCTTTGTTCTTCTAAAGAAGCACGAATTTCTGCGGTCACCTTGGGATTAATGGCGGCAGGAGCAGGCGCCATGACCCGGGTAACCGCGTAAAGGGTATAAACGTTATCTCCGCGAATCATACCCATGGAAGGTACCTGATGCTGCGGTGCCGGCGCCAAAAAGGCCGCATTCAACAACGCCGGGGGTAAACCCTGGGTATCTTTTCGGGTGACATTCAAATGCACCTGAAGCGGATACTGACCATCATCACTAAAAACCGCAACCTTGGCGGCTTTCCGCGCCTGGGCAAGGAGTGTTTGCGCCCGGGCTTTGGCTAACTGCAGCGCTTTTTCTTCCGTCAAGCGGGCAATGATCTGATCCTCAACAGCAAGCAGGGCTTGTACCGTTCCCGGATGATAGTGCAACAAATGAACAGCGAGCAGATTACCATTCTTCAAGGTCAGGACCGTACTGTTTTTGCCCGCCAGCACAGCTTTACTAAAGGCCAGTTCCAGCGCTTTGGGATCGGCAAAGGGGCCACTGGCAAGCACCTTCCCTTCGGTCAACAAGCCACTGTTGGCTATCTGCAGATGATAGGCCTTGGCGACGGACTGCAAGCCATCCGGGCTACTGAAAAGCCGATCCTTGAAATTTTCCACCTGTGCCTGAAAGGCATTTTCAGCCGCTTGATTATGGACCCCGGAAGCCGTATCTGCAGTGGCAGCAGCACTCTCGGGAGTCGCAGCT
Organism: Acidithiobacillus sp. TH-A117; assembly: GCF_057473465.1. NCBI lineage: Bacteria > Pseudomonadati > Pseudomonadota > Acidithiobacillia > Acidithiobacillales > Acidithiobacillaceae > Acidithiobacillus > Acidithiobacillus sp. TH-A117. The sequence goes on along the minus strand of NZ_JBYCKQ010000029.1, from coordinate 966 downwards.
CCTCCCACAAAATCCTGGGGCCCTAGAACAATATACTGCACTTCCACCTGGGCAGGTAATTTGAACTCAGTTAAATGCTGTTGATAAAAAGCTTTAACCGCTGCGGCATCGGGCTTGGCCTGCTGCGCAAAATGGGCATCAGCTATCGTAACTGTGCTGATGTCGCGGTATTCCTGAGACCACCCCCACACTTCTTGAGCGGCCTGGTCAGAAGCATGGGCAACAATCTGTGGAATCACCTGTATTTGCTGCAGTCGCAGACTTTCCCGTAACATACCTTCAAATTGAGCTGGCGTCATACCATGGCTTGTCAAGACAGCCTGATATTGGGCCTTGGAAAATTCCCCTTTTTTCTGAAAGGCAGGAATGGCTTCAATTTTCTTCGCCAATGCAGCATCAGGGACTTGCAAACTCATCCTGGCTGCTTCGGTGCCCAATAAAATATTTCCAATCAATCCATTGAGCACGTCTTCGGAAAAACCCGGCTGTTCTGCCATTTTAGCCGCTGTGGCAGGACCGAAAACCTGACTATAACGCTCCTGGGTTTCCTGCAGGCGTTTTTGAAAGACGGCAGCGGTAATTTTATGACCATTTACGGCGGCTACCGCAGTGGGGCCGGAGCTCCCTGACATAAAATATCCGCTTACTCCCCAGAGGACAAAAGACAAGGCAATAAGTGCCATGATTATTTTGGCAACAAATGATTGTCCCATATTACGGAATACATCCATCATGATTACAATCCTCACAAAAAGGAGCGGCGGGTATGAGTTTACCGGGCCGGATTCTTTCTCAAAAAATCCACTGGAATAGTTCCCAACTTCAAAAATGACACATAAAAAAAGCACCCACTTGCGAGGGCGCCTTTTTTCATTTGGCGGGGCGGACGGGGCTCGAACCCGCGACCTCCGGCGTGACAGGCCGGCATTCTAACCAACTGAACTACCACCCCAATAAATTGGTGGT